>NZ_RZSX01000330.1:0-6454 GCF_004023105.1 Mesorhizobium sp. M5C.F.Ca.IN.020.32.2.1
GCCCGTATCATTTCCTGCGCACGTTCCGACGCGTCGCGGGCATGACGCCCTACCAGTTCCTGCTGAAAACCCGGCTGCACAGGGCGGCGGTGCGGCTGCGCATGTCGGACGAGGCGATCTCGACGATCGCGTTCGAGGCGGGGTTCAACGATTTATCGACCTTCAACCGCCGATTCCGGCGCGTGATGGGGGAGGCGCCCGGTGCCTATCGGGTCCGGCGGCGAGGCGATAAATTGCCGAACGCATCCGCCGTGCCGGCGATGTGAAGCAAATTGGCCTGACAATGAGCTTTGCCCCGGCGGCTACGAAAAGCGCCTCGGCCATATCGTCGCAATCAGTGATATCCTTTTGAAATCCCCACAAAAATCGACACTGGAAAACTACCGCGGACATTGGAGTTTCGACCCGGCTTCCTATATAAGCACCGAGTGATTCCCGATTAGATTGTGACCTGATTTGACCGACCAGAAGACACCGCGCGGCGCCGACGGCGGCCCGACCGGCATCGAGCCGATATCCATCCTCGAGGAGATGCAGCGCTCCTACCTCGATTACGCCATGAGCGTGATCGTCAGCCGTGCGCTGCCCGATGTGCGCGACGGGCTGAAGCCGGTGCATCGCCGCATCCTCTATGCCGCCCATGAGAGCGGCTACCACTGGAACCGCAAATACGTGAAGTCGGCGCGCCCGGTCGCCGACGTGATGGGTAAATACCATCCGCATGGCGACGCCTCGATCTACGACGCCTTGGTGCGCATGGCGCAGGATTGGTCGCTGCGCGTGCCGCTGATCGACGGGCAGGGCAATTTCGGCTCGATCGACGGTGATCCGCCGGCGGCGATGCGCTACACCGAATCGCGCCTGACGAAGGTCGCGCATGAGTTGCTGGAAGACATCGACAAGGACACCGTCGATTTCCAGGACACTTATGATGCGTCCGGCAGCGAGCCGAAAGTCCTGCCGGCGCGCTTTCCAAACCTGTTGGTCAACGGCTCCGGCGGCATCGCCGTCGGCATGGCCACCAACATCCCGCCGCACAATCTGGGCGAGGTCTGCAACGGCGCCATCGCCCTCATCGACAATCCGGCGATCGATCTGCCGGCGTTGATGGAGATCATTCCGGGGCCGGATTTCCCGACCGGCGGCATCGTGCTCGGCCGCTCCGGCATCTACAGCGCCTATTCGACCGGCCGCGGGTCCATCGTCATGCGCGGGCGCGTCAACGTCGAGGCGCGCGGCAACGACCGTGAATCGATCGTCATCACCGAAGTTCCCTACCAGGTGAACAAGTCGTCGATGATCGAGAAGATGGCGGAGCTGGTGCGCGATAAGCGCATAGAGGGCATATCCGACATCCGCGACGAGAGCGACCGCCAGGGTTACCGCGTCGTCATCGAACTGAAGCGCGACGCGGTCGCTGACGTCATCCTCAACCAGCTCTACCGTTTCACGCCGCTGCAGACGTCGTTCGGCGCCAATATGGTGGCACTGAACGGCGGCAAGCCGGAATTGCTGACGCTGACCGACATGCTGAAGGCGTTTGTCGCCTTCCGCGAGGACGTGATCAGCCGGCGCACGAAATTCCTGCTGCGCAAGGCGCGCGACCGCGCCCATGTGCTGGTCGGCCTTGCCATTGCCGTCGCCAACATCGACGAGGTCATCAAGCTGATCCGCACCGCGCCGGACCCGCAGACGGCGCGCGAGCAGTTGATGGAGCGGCGCTGGCCTTCGGGCGACGTCGAATCGCTGATCCTGCTGATCGACGATCCGCGCCACCGCATCAACGAGGACGGCACCTACAATCTGTCCGAGGAACAGGCGCGCGCCATCCTCGAACTGCGCCTGCAGCGCCTGACCGCGCTCGGCCGCGACGAAATCGCCGACGAGTTGAACACGATCGGCGACGAGATCAAGGACTACCTGGACATCCTGTCGTCCCGCGCCCGCATTCAGCAGATCGTCAAGAACGAGCTTGCCGCCGTCCGCGACGAGTTCGGCACGCCGCGCCGCACCGAGCTCTCCGAGGGCGGGGCTGATATGGAAGACGAGGACCTGATCCAGCGCGAGGATATGGTCGTGACGGTCAGCCATTCCGGCTACATCAAGCGCGTGCCGTTATCGCTCTACCGGGCGCAGCGGCGCGGTGGCAAGGGCCGATCCGGAATGTCGACCAAGGAAGAGGATTTCGTCACAAGGCTGTTCGTTGCCAATACGCACACGCCGGTGCTGTTCTTCTCCTCGCGTGGCATCGTCTACAAGGAAAAGGTCTGGCGCCTGCCGATCGGCAATCCGCAGTCGCGCGGCAAGGCGCTGATCAACATGCTGCCGCTGGAGCAGGGCGAACGCATCACCACCATCATGCCGCTGCCTGAGGACGAGACCAGCTGGGGCGAGCTCGACGTGATGTT
Source organism: Mesorhizobium sp. M5C.F.Ca.IN.020.32.2.1 (assembly GCF_004023105.1). Lineage (NCBI taxonomy): Bacteria > Pseudomonadati > Pseudomonadota > Alphaproteobacteria > Hyphomicrobiales > Phyllobacteriaceae > Mesorhizobium > Mesorhizobium sp. M5C.F.Ca.IN.020.32.2.1. Next base: position 2,409 of record NZ_RZSX01000330.1, read on the forward strand.
CGCCACCACCCGCGGCACGGTGCGCCGCAACAAGCTGTCGGACTTCGTCCAGGTCAACCGCAACGGCAAGATCGCCATGAAGCTGGAAGAGGAAGGCGACGAGATCCTCGGCGTCGAGACCTGCACCGACAATGACGACGTGCTTCTGACCGCAAGCTCCGGCCAGTGCATCCGCTTCTCGGTCAGCGACGTGCGCGTCTTCCAGAGCCGCAACTCGGTCGGCGTGCGCGGCATCGCCATGGCTGCCACCGACCGGGTGATCTCGATGGCGGTGATCGAACATGTCGAGGCGCCGCCGGCCGAGCGCGCCGCTTATCTCAGGCGAGTGGCGGCGGAAAGGCGGCTCGCCGCCGGCATTGCGGCTGGCGAGGACGAAGACATTCAACTCACCAATGAGGAAGTCGGCGAGGAGACGGAGCTTTCCGACGAGCGCTACGAATTGCTCAAGGCACACGAGCAATTCGTGCTGACGGTGACGGAATATGGCTACGGCAAGCGTTCGTCTTCCTATGATTTCCGCCTTACAGGGCGCGGCGGCAAGGGCATCCGCGCCACCGATGTGTCGAAAGTGGCTGAGATCGGCCGTCTGGTGGCGACTTTCCCGGTCGGCAATGACGACCAGATCATGCTTGTCTCGGATGGCGGCACCGTCATCCGCGTGCCGGTCAACGGCATTCGTTTCGCCAGCCGCGCCACCAAGGGCGTGACCATCTTCAACACGGCCGACGGCGAGAAGGTCGTTTCGGTGGAGCGGATATCGGAACCGCAATCGGACGAGGAAGCCGAAGAGAGTGTCGAGGGCGACGCAACTCTGGATACCGGTACTGAAGACGTTGGCCCGGACAACAACGCCGAGTAGGTCTTGACGGGCAATGCCGGCCCGATGGGCCGGCGCCGTCAACAGCTAGCGGTGGCGAAACGGCTTGCGGATACCAAAGCCTCCGAACCGCTTGGCATTGGACTTGGCGCGGACGCGATCTGCTTCCTGATGCAGCCCGAATACGGTGGCGATCAGCATGGCGACGGTCATTGCGGTGGCGAGCATGTAGATCAGCATGTGCGTGTCTCCTGCACCTAGCAACGATTAAATGGGGTTTTGGTTTCATCTCCTGAAGCTGCAACCTAGTGAAGGCTTCGTGATCGGCCCGTGCATTGGTCGTTCATCTCGGCCAAAAGGTTCACACAAAGCGCATCGCGATTACCGTGGCTCAGGCGTTGCGCTTTGAGGCTCTGTTTGGGTGCATGTCGTTGTCCAAAACCGCTGCACACTTTTGGGCGACATGCATTGGCGGCTCGCTGATCGGATTTGCCTTTGCGAGAGAGGCTCGCTAGAAGCACCTGCCATGACCGAACGCATCGCCCTTTATGCCGGCTCCTTCGACCCGCTGACCAACGGCCATCTCGATGTGCTGAAGGCGTCGCTGGCCGTGGCGGACACAGTCTATGCGGCGATCGGCATTCATCCCGGCAAAAAGCCGCTGTTTTCGTTCGAGGAGCGGGTCGGTCTCATCGAAGCAGCGACGAAGGCAGAATTTGGCCGCGACGGCGCGCGCATCAAGATTGTCGCTTTCGACGGGCTGGTCATCGACGCGGCCAGGAAGCAGGGCGCCTCGATCATGATCCGCGGCCTGCGCGATGGCACCGATCTCGACTACGAGATGCAGATGGCCGGCATGAACGAGACGATGGCGCCGGAACTGCAGACAGTTTTTCTGCCCGCCAGCCCTTCGGTGCGAACCATTACCGCCACACTTGTCCGTCAGATAGCCTCCATGGGAGGCGACATCCGCCCCTTCGTGCCGGCGGCTGTGGCCGGCGCACTTACCGCCAAATTCGCGAAATAATGCGTGTCGCCCCAACGTGGAACCCGGCTTTGGGACAACGACATGCTTGAAACAAAGGTTTTCGGAGAAATGTCCATGCCGCTCAAAAGGCTCGCCACCTGCTTAGTCGTTGTTTTCAGTCTTGTGGCTGCAACCGTTTCGGCGTTCGCGGCCGATCCGGAAAACACCATGATCATAACGCTGAAGGGCGGCGACGTGACAATCGCGCTCAGGCCCGATCTCGCGCCGAAGCATGTCGAGCAGATCAAGAAGCTGGTTCGTCAGGGCGCTTACGACAACGTCGCTTTCCACCGCGTCATCGACGGCTTCATGGCGCAGACCGGCGACGTGAAGTTCGGCAACATGAAGAACGGCTTCAACGCCGATGCTGTCGGTACTGGTGGTTCCGATCTTCCCGACCTACCGGCCGAATTCTCGACGTCCGAGCGCTACGAGCGCGGCGTGGTCGGCATGGCCCGCTCGCAGGACCCGGATTCCGCCAATTCCCAGTTCTTCATCATGTTCGCGCCGGCGCCGCCGCTCGATGGCCAGTACACTATCGTCGGTAATGTCGAGAACGGGATGGAGTTGGTGGACCAGATAAAGAAAGGCGATGCGGCACAGAACGGGGTTGTCACTGATCCCGATCGCATGATCAAGGTGCGCATCGCCGCCGACGGCAAGTAAACCCATTAGTTTCGAAGGATATTCTGACATGGCCGAGATCAAGGACCGCGAGAACGCGCTCATCATGGAAACGACCAAGGGCAAGGTCGTCATCGAACTGTTTCCCGATCTGGCGCCTGGCCATGTCGGCCGCATCAAGGAACTGGCGCGCGAAGGCGCTTATGACGGCGTGGTGTTCCATCGCGTCATCGAGGGGTTCATGGCGCAGACCGGCGACGTGAAATTCGGCAATTCCACCAAGCCCTCTTTCGCACCGGCGCGCGCTGGCACGGGCGGCTCCGACAAGCCCGACCTGAAGGCGGAGTTCTCTAACGCCAATCACGGCCGTGGCACCTGCTCGATGGCGCGCTCGCAGAATCCGAACTCGGCCAATTCGCAGTTCTTCATCTGCTTCGACGATGCCGCCTTCCTCAACCGCCAATACACGGTCTGGGGCCAGGTCATCGAGGGCATGGACAATGTCGACAAGATCAAGCGCGGCGAGCCGGTGCCGGATCCCGACAAGATCGTGTCGCTGAAGGTGGCAGCCGACGTGAAATGACCTACCGGGCTGTCGCGGCTATCACTCTGATGCTTGTCGCGGCGGCCACTCCGGCGCTGGCGACGGAATCGATTGTTTGCAGCGCCGAAGGCGACGCGGCATCGATCGACGTCCTGATGGGGCACACTGCCGTCATCGCGGTTGCGCGTGTATGGCTTGATGCCGGCGACAGGAACTGGACCACCGACGGTCGGCCGGGTTCGACGAAAGTCTTCGTCGGACAGGCATTCGAGGACGACCAGCACATGGCGATCGATCTCACCGATGAGGGCATCAGCTCGACCGTCGCCAAATTGCGACTGGTCAAGGCCAGCGAACAGTCCAATTTCGCAATGGGCGGCACGCTGAGCATCGACGGTGTTGGCGCCTGGGCGGTGACCTGCCCGGAATTTTGAGGCGGGATTTTCTTGCGCGTCGATCTTTTCGACTTTGATCTGCCGGAGGAGCGTATCGCGCTTCGACCGGCAGAACCGCGCGACAGCGCCAAAATGCTGGTTGTCAGGCCGGGTGAGGGCCGCGAAGACCGGACGGTGCGCGAGCTGCCGTCCCTGCTCGAGAGCGGTGACGTGCTGGTCTTCAACGACACCAAGGTCATTCCGGCACAGTTGAAAGGCATCAGGCGGCGCGGCGAAGCGGTGGCGCAAGTCGAAGCCACGCTGCACATGCGGGCGGCTCCCGACCGCTGGCTGGCTTTCATGCGGCCGGGCAAGCGCATCGCCGCCGGCGACCGCGTCCATTTCGGCCATGACGCCAATTCCTGCTTTCTCGGCCAGCTCGATGCCACGGTGATCGAGAAGCGCGAGGCCGGCGAGGCTTTGCTCGGTTTTGACCTCTCAGGTCCGTTTCTCGATGAGGCGTTGCACGCCGTCGGTCACATTCCGCTGCCGCCTTACATCGCTTCGAAGCGCGACGACGACGAACGCGACCGCAAAGACTACCAGACCATCTATGCCAGGGAGGAGGGGGCCGTGGCGGCACCCACTGCCGGCCTGCAT
>NZ_RZSX01000331.1:0-6419 GCF_004023105.1 Mesorhizobium sp. M5C.F.Ca.IN.020.32.2.1
TTCTTGTCGAGGGCTGCTTGCCGCCAACGCCGGCACTCTGGCGCAGCGCATCCATAAGATCGACGACCTTCTCCCGCTTGGCCGGCTTCGGAACGGCGATCTTCTTGCCTTCGAGCTTTGCTTTCACCAGCTCGGCAAGCGCCGCCTCATATCGGTCGTCGAATTTGGTCGGATCGAATTTGCCCTTCTTGGTCTTGATGATGTGTTCGGCCAGTTCGAGCATCTCGCCCTCGATCTTCATATCGGGAATGTTGTCGAAGGCCTCCTCCGCCGAGCGCACCTCGTAGTCGAAGTTCAGCGTCGTTGCGACCAGGCCTTCGTCATAGGCCCGGATGAGCAGGGTCCGGATGCGCCGGAACAGGACGGTCTGGGCGATGGCAGCGACTTTCTTCCTGCGCATGCCCTCGCGGATCAGCCCAAAAGCTTCCTCCGCGTGTTTATCCGGCGGGGCGAGGTAATACGGCTTGTCGAGGTACACGTCGTCGACATCGGAACAGCCGATGAAGGCCGAGACCGACAGCGTCTTGTCGCTCTCGGGGACAGCGGCTGCGACCTCATCGGGTTCGAGCACGACGTACTCACCCGAGCCGATCTCAAAGCCTTTGACCTGGTCGTCCTTCTCGACCGGCTTCCCGCTATCGCTGTCGACGAAGGCGCGATGCACCCTATGGCCCGTGGCGCGGTTTATTGTGTGGAAAGCGATCCGCTCAGAGGTTGAGGCAGCCGTATAGAGCGCCACCGGGCAGCTGAGTTCTCCAATTTTCAGAAAACCCTTCCAATTTGCTCTCGGCGCCAAGCGTTAGCCTCTCTGTCACAAGCGTTGCACTGGAAATGCAACGTGGCGGCGCGGAGATTTGTTCCTTTGGCGCCTACGCGGCGACGATCAGAAGGGTTCTAGGCCAGCAGACAAGCAATTCCGCTGCAACCAAATTCAGTACTCACCGTTGTCGAGCAGGAAGGGAGCGGTTGGCCATGACGAGACTGTCGTTGACGAGCCTATCATTTTTGGCGGCGCTGGCTCTAGCGGGTTGCAGCAACGAGACCGAACCGACACAGGGCAGCACCAGCAGCACTGAACCGACACAAAGCAACACCAACACCGTCGATCAAAATCCCGAAGTCGACAAGGACCCGACGCCGAAGACGACGACGGGCGGCGATCAACCCGGTACGCCGCCGGCTCAATGAGGGATCGGCCGGCCGACCGGATTCCTCCCGGATGCATTGCGCGCGACAAGGGCAGAAGATCTCACCCCGACTGGCTCTGCGCGACCAAATGGTAGCTATACCGGTCTCGAATGAACGCGTTGAAGAACCGACCTTTTGACGAGGCCTTGCGGAATGCAGCGTAGGTCTGCGGCGGCACGTCGTCGTAATCGTAGCGATTTCCGCTTGGGACGAACCATACGGAGAGGGTCCTCGTCGCCGGATCGTAATTGATGCTTTGAATAGCAGTTGAAGGCATTTCCAAACACTCGACGCGTCTGGGCAATAACCCAGCCCGGCAAGCCAGGTTCCGTGTCGCCCAAGATATGGAGGCGGTGATCCGGCCGGCTCGACGCCTCCAAGGTCTTGCCGCCGCCGGCCGGCTTCACCAATTAGGGTTGATGCCATCGCTCAAAACCAAGCAGCCGGAATTCGCTGGCCAAGGCGACCTGTTTCGTGCGCCCAACGATCTGCCGGAAGGATTTCACTACCAGCCGGAGCTGATCACCGCGCAGGAAGAGGCCGAGCTGGCGCGGCAGCTCGAAAGTCTCGCCTTCCAGCCTTTCGACTTTCATGGCCATCTCGCAAACCGGCGCGTCGCCGGTTTTGGCCTGCGCTACGATTTTGACCAACGCAAAGTCGTCGAGGCGCCTCCTATCCCTGCTTTTCTGATGCCGCTCAGGGACAAGGTGGCGGCATTTGCGCGGCTGCCCGCCGATGCTTTCGCGCAGGTCTTGATCAACGAGTACCGGCCCGGGGCGGGTATCGGCTGGCATCGCGACAAGCCGCATTTCGATGCCGTAGCCGGCGTTTCTCTTCTTGCGCCATGCAGCTTTCGGCTCCGCCGGAAGAACGGCGCTGGATGGGATCGCCAGACCATCATCCTCGAGCCAAGGTCGGCTTACCTGATGACGGGACCGGCGCGCACCGAATGGCAGCACAGCATCCCGCCGCTTTCCGAGCACCGCTACTCCATCACCCTGCGGACTCTGCACCCGCAACGGTCGCCTCGATCAGAAGCGATAGTTCGATGACCAGGACCGAGACCGGCTCCTGTTTTTGCGGTTCGATAACGGCTGAGCTGCATGGCGACCCGTTCTGGATTTGCTCCGATCACGACGACGATTGCCGCAAGGCCATAGGGAGCCCGCTGACCGTCTGGGTCGGCTATCGACCGGCCCAGTTCAGATTGCTGACCGGCACGCCGAAGACGTTCTCGAGGACCCGAGGCGTGCTCCGCACCTTCTGCGCCGATTGCGGGACATCCATAGCCTATCTCGACCAGGGGCTTCCCGAAGAACTCTATGTGACGATCGGCTTCTTCGACCACCCCGAACGTTTTGCGCCGCAGGCTCATGCCTATTGGGACATGAAGCTGCCGTGGGTGGAATTTCGTGACGATCTGCCACGTGTGGGAAGATATTCAAGGCGGCGCGATCCGGCGGTCGGAAATCCCGCCGATCGGTAACCCGGCAAAACGCCGCCAATGGTCGATCTGGTGATACCCCGCGACCACCACGCTGTGTTGGCGCTCACCTGGAAGGCGGCGGACCATGAAGACCTTGAGACGATTATCGGGCCTCCGGTTATCGAGCACGCCTGGTTGGAACGGAGCGGCGCCCAGATCCCGGACCCGTGATGTCGTTCGAGATCAATGGGCGGCGACCTGACGAGTCACCGCGGCCGACGGATCTATTGACGGGTGAGCATTGTGACGTCGAGAAGTTTGATCTCCTCAGCGAAGCGATAACCGCTACAGTGATCGCCAAGCGGCCGGGCACCAAGGCCGGCAATGGAATTCGGAACGGGCATCGGCAGCTTGAAGCGGGTATCATCGCTTCTTCACGCCGCTTTCGATACCTATCTGTTGAGCGCAAGGCATAGTTCGGCAACAGGCAGCAAGATTTGGCACAACGATCGGGAAGCGCAGACCTGCCACTTCATGGCGGACGCGTGCCGAAATGGCTCGGCGACCGGATGACGCGCCTTGGCGCGGTCATGTGCGAGGCGATCATTCACCACTACGGTCGCGAGGAGCTGCTGCGCCGGTTGGCGCATCCCTTCTGGTTCCAGTCGTTTGGCGCCGTTATGGGAATGGACTGGCATTCATCCGGCATCACGACCAGCGTCATCGGCGCCTTGAAACGCGGGTTGGCTCCGCTCTCCGGTGAACTTGGTATTCACGTGTGCGGCGGCCGCGGCGCGCATTCACGCAAGACACCGCACGAGCTTGCCGTCATCGGCGAGCGCGTCGGCTTCGACGGAACAGGCCTGGCAACTGCCAGCCGGCTCGTCGCCAAGGTTGACAGCGCCGCCGTTCAGGACGGCTTCGACCTCTATCTGCATGGCTTTATCGTTACCAATGATGGCGACTGGGTCGTGGTGCAGCAGGGCATGAACGGCGACAGCAAGGTGGCGCGCCGCTATCACTGGCTGTCCGAAGGCCTGAAGAGCTTCGTCGACCAGCCGCATGCCGCCATCGAAGGCGCCAACCAGGGCGAAATCGTCAACCTGACCGACCGCCGCGCCGACGCTTCGCGCAAGGGACAGCTGGAGCTCCTGCAGGACCTCGGACCGGAACGCATTTTGAGGGAATTCGCCGCGCTGGAACGTGACACGGCCCCGGCTCCAGAGCAGGCGCCTGAACAGCAGCCGATGCTGCCACACCTGGTCATGCCGGCGCACCACGACGTTCGCGAAAGCGATGTCGTCATGCGCCGCCTTCATGGGAACATGGCGGCGGCTGCCGAGCGTGGCCCCGCCGATTTTTCCGATCTTCTTCTGGTCCCTGGCGTCGGTGCGCGCACGGTGCGGGCGCTGGCGCTGGTTGCCGAGGTTCTGCATGGCGCGCCATGCCGATTTTCCGATCCGGGACGCTTCTCGCTGGCGCATGGCGGCAAGGACAGACATCCATTCCCCGTGCCGCTGAAAGTCTATGACGAGACGATCGGCGTGCTGAAGTCCGCGGTTCACAAGGCCAGGCTCGGCCGCGACGAAGAAATCGGTGCCTTGAAGCGGCTCGACGACCAGTCACGGCAGGTCGAACGCTATGCCACAGGCCCCAGCCTGAAGGAAATCGTTGCCGGAGAGTTCGATCAGTCGCATCTGCTCGGCGGTCGCAGTGTGTTCGGCTGGGAGGCGGCACCCGAGGCGCCCGCGGACGTCAAACAAATCAAACAAAAAGGATAAGCCCGCCCGGATCGCCTGATCCGAGTTCGGTTTCAAGTATCCAGATCGATCAAGGCGATGCCGAGTTCCGGGCGCTTCCTGCGGCGCAGATGCCCAGGCGCTTCCACCACTGTGACTTCAAGAGTTGGCCGAACGATGCCTTCGAGCAGATGCCCGCCCCGCGTGCTGCCATCGCGCAACCCGAGCACCGCGTGGACGTGAAGGCTGGGCTTGCCGTCGTCGCCGATCGCAATATCGCCGATCGCGCTGAGCACCTCGCACTGTTCCCGAACCGGGATTTTCCGATAGGTCTTTTCTCCAACGTCGAACCAGCCGACGGTCGCCGTTTCGAAGGCGCCGAGCGCGGTCAGCGAGGCGCCGCCAATGTTCTGCCCGACCGCGAAAGAGGTAAGCGCCGCGAACGCTTCCTCGCCAGGGTCAAGCACCACCACGAACGTCCTTTGTCCGGCGCTTTCGGCAACGAGCTGCGATTTCATGATTTCACTCCAGATACCATGTCGGCTTTGCGTTGTATTTCGATCGAGAGTTCGAACGGAAAGCTGGCTCGCGAGTTCCCAACAGGTTTGGTCTGGGCTTGAACATCGCTGCGCCGTCTGACTACCGAAGGTGCAGTGGTCCGGAACAAGATCGCGCAGGAAACATTGTTCCCCGCAGGCTATCTCTGAGGGAGCGGACGTGGCGCCAACTGAAATCATCGTCAGGCGTGTGCCAACGCCGCGTGAGTTCTGGATTGGTCTTGGGCGCGCTTTTGCCGGAGCGTTGATCTTCGCCGTCCCGGTGCTGATGACCATGGAAGCTTGGGCGCTGGGATTTCACCTTCACCCACTGCGGCTCGCCCTGTTCCTCGCTGTCACTTTGCCAATGCTGGTGCTGCTGCACAAGTACGGCGGCTTTCGCCAGACGGTGGCGCTTCGCGACCGCATCGCCGATGCCTTTGTGGCCATACTTGTGGCCGCTGTGGCGGCTGCTGCGGTGTTTTTTATTTTCGGCATCGTCACCGTCGAAATGCCGCTACGGGAGGTGATTGGCAAAATAGCGGTGCAGGTTGTCCCAGGCAGTCTAGGAGCATCTTTGGCACGCGCTCAGCTTGGCCCGAGTTTGTTGGAGGAGGAGGACATTCCCGAGCCCGGCTACACCGGAGAGCTGTTCCTGATGGTGGTCGGAGCTCTGTTTCTATCGGTGAACATCGCACCAACGGAGGAGGTCGTCCTCATCGCTTACAAGATGCACCCCTGGCAGGAAATCGCTCTGGTGGTGGTCACCCTCGCTCTCATGCACGCCTTCGTCTATGAGTTCGAATTCCGCGGCTCGCACAGTCCCGAGCCAGGCGCTGGATTCGTCAGCATCTTCTTTCGCTATGCAATCGTCGGCTATGTCCTGGTGATGCTTGTGAACCTTTATATCCTGTGGACCTTCGGCAGGACCGATGGCGCCGGCTTTTCGGAGACACTCAGTGCAGTCGTGGTTCTGTCGTTTCCTGGCGCGCTTGGGGCGGCGGTTGCGAGGCTCATTCTGTGACAAAGAATCCCGCAAAAGGCGACAAGCAACAGAAGCAGCAGTCCGACAACAAAGGAATGACACGCAAACCCGGGACTTCGGTCACGGAGTGGGTCGTGGCGGGGATAAGCTCGGTAGCCCTGCTTGCCGTGCTCAGCTATCTTGTCGCCGATGGCTTGAGCACGCGCGATGGGACCGCCCGGATCGTTGTGCTGCCGCTCGCGGTCGGGGTCACCGAGGGCGGCTATGTGGTCGAGTTCGCCGCCGCAAACAGGGCGGGGAAATCAGTTGCTGCTGTCGAGATCAAAGGTGAACTCCGCAATGGCGATGAGGTCGTCGAGGAGAGCAGCGCTACGCTCGACTATGTTCCACAGGAATCCCAACGGAAGGGCGCGTTGATCTTTCGTCGAGATCCCGAGGCCTATGACCTGCGCCTCTTTGCTAGTGGATACAGTGAACCCTGACCAGTCGAAAACGCCATGGATGAAATGGCTGTGGAACTCAGCCCCGATCACGAGGTCAACCGG
>NZ_RZSX01000332.1:0-6416 GCF_004023105.1 Mesorhizobium sp. M5C.F.Ca.IN.020.32.2.1
ATATGCAGGGTGTGTTCATGATGATCGCCCGCGCGTCGCTCGGGCAGGGCCAGCCCTCCTTCGCCGCGCGGGCGATCATCATGAACACACCCTGCATATCCTCGGGCAGCAGCGAGGCGCGCGCCGAGACATCCTGCCAGGCGTCATCCCCAGCCATGTCGGAGCCGAGGCCGGCGCGGGCGCGCGTCAGCATGCGGCGGAAGGCGGGCAGGTCCGGCACGACTGAGGCGAGGCCCTCGATTCGGCAGCGGACCACGAACTCCTGATAGAGCACGCCGATGACACGGAAGCCGGCGTCGGGCTGCGCCAGCACGGCGCGCAGGACCCGGTCCACCCGCTCCCGCCGCTCCGCCAAGTCCTCGGCGCTGATCGGCGGCTCCACCGGTTCGGGGCGGATTTCCAGTGCCGCCGATTTCGCCGCCATCAGCTGGTCGAGCAGATCCGGCGACGACCGGCGCTGCGGCCGGACAGTTTCCGGCGGCGGCGCTGCCAGGATGATGGCGCGGGCATCCTCCAGTGCTGCTTCCGGCAGCGGCATCAGCCGCGGGGTGCCGTTGCGTGGACTTGTATCGGTCGGGCCGATGCGCAAGCCCAGCGGTCGGCGCGACAGCGCCGGGCCGAGCGCCATGAACTGCCCGCGCTCCAGGTCCCGGAAAGCCTCGGCCTGCCGCCGCTCCATGCCCAGCAAGTCGGCCGCGCGGGCCATATCAATGTCCAAAAAAGTTCGGCCCATGAGGAAATTGGAGGCTTCGGCGGCGACATTCTTGGCGAGCTTGGCCAGCCGCTGGGTGGCGATGATCCCGGCAAGCCCGCGTTTGCGGCCACGGCACATCAGGTTGGTCATGGCGCCGAGCGAGAGTTTGCGCGCCTCGTCCGAAACCTCACCGGCGACGGCCGGCGCGAAGAGCTGCGCCTCGTCCACCACCACCAGCATCGGGTACCAGTGGTCGCGGGCGACCTCGAACAGTCCGCCGAGGAAGGCAGCGGCGCGACGCATCTGGTTCTCGGCGTCGAGCCCTTCGAGATTGAGCACCGTGGAAACGCGATGGATGCGCGCCCGCTCGCCGGCGCTCTGCAGGCCGCGCTCGGTATGCTCCTCGGCATCGATTAACAGATGGCCGAAACGGTCGCCCAGCGATACGAAGTCGCCTTCGGGATCGATGATGGTCTGCTGCACCCAGGGGGCACTCTGCTCCAGCAGCCGGCGCAGCAGATGCGATTTGCCGGAGCCCGAATTGCCCTGCACCAAAAGGCGGGTCGCCAGCAGTTCCTCAAGATCCAGTGCCGCCGGGGCGCCTGCGGTCGTGTGGCCCATCTCGATCGCAACGGTCATGTCTCGACTCTCCTTGGGGAGAGGGCTTATCAACCGCATCACAGCCCGTCGAGCGCCCATGGCCGACCGCTCGCTGTTGCGCACAGCTGTACGCTGCACGCGACGTCAGTTCGCCGAGGTAAGCATCACGCGATCATGCGCGAGAGGCTGCCGCCTGATCAGGATGATTGCCGAGAAAGCCAGTATGCCGAGCATGCCGACCGCAGCGGTCAACCAGAGCGATGGTTGGACGCCGATGCCTGCCATCGCCGTGGCAAGGGCAAAGGGCGCAAGCGCTGAAGAAAACTGACGCGCGGCCGTCACCCAGCCGAGCCGGGCGCCGTAGCGCTCCCGCCCGAACAGTTCCAGGGGCAGCGTGCCGCCGACGATGCTGGCGAGGCCCGAGCCCAATCCAAACAGGATGACGAAGGCGATGGCGCCTGGCAGCGATGGTGTCATCGCCAGCAGGACGAGAAGGCCGGGCGGCAGCAATGTCGCGCCGATCACCGCGAGCCAAGTCTGTGCCAGCCGGCCGCCGAACAGCATGTTGATCAACCGGCTCGCCACCTGGGAGGGCCCGAAAAGCGTGGTTACGACGAGCCCGGCGGAGCCAAGCCCGAGCGCCGTCGTCAGCGGCACCATGTGAACGAGAATCGAGGACAGCACGAACCCCTCGATCGCGAAGCCGCCAAGCATGAGCAGAAACACTCTGCTGCGGTCGCGTGGCGTGAAGGCACGGCCTGCCGGCGCGACGGCCGCAGGTGTCGGTGAGGCGCTTTCGTCTGTCCGACGCGACAGCCGTGCCAGCCAGGCATGGATAGGCAGGCAGATGGCGACATTGATGCCGGCAAAGACCAAATAGACCTCGCGCCAGGTCAGGTGTTCGTGCAGCGCAGCCGTCAACGGCCAGAACAGGGTGGAGGCGAAGCCGGCGATCAGCGTCAGATGGGTGATGCTGCGCTGCGCCCTGGCTCCGCCGATCTGGACGATCGCGACGAAAGCGGCGCTGTAAAGCACGAAGGCGGACGCCAGCTCCATCGCCACCAGAGCCAGCACAAAGCTCACCCGGCCGGGTGCTAGCGCGCAAGCGACGAGCGCTGCTGCGGCAGCAAGCGAACCAAAGGTCATCACCCGGCCGGCGCCGAAACGATCGGCCCAGCGCCCGGCTGTCGGTGCAAACAGGCCACCCACCAGCAGCGACGCCGACAGGGCGCCGAAAACCCATTGTTCCGGCCAGGCGAATTCGAGCGCGATCGACGGCACCAGGATACTGAAGCTGTAATAGAGCGTGCCATAGCCGATGATCTGCGTCAGCCCCAACGCCCAGAGCGCGGCAGCCGGGATCTTCCGGTCGCTCATCGAGCGGCGATCTCGAGATCGCCGCTGCGCACTGCTGCGATCGCTTGCGTGCTGCCGCAGCCGCAGCCTGACTTGCCGCTCGCCTTCGCCTTGGCGTCGTCGACACAACAGGCATCGACAGCAGCCGGCGCCGGCCCGCCGCAGCAACCCTGGGACGACGCGCCTGAAAGTGACGCCGGCACAGTGCAGACGCCGGTCTCGGGCAACTCCAGCTGCACGGCATCGGCCGCAGCCATGTCGCCGGCGAGCGCCGCGGCGACCGAGCGGACCTGCTCATAGCCGGTCAGCAGCAGGAACGTCGGCGCCCGGCCGTAGCTTTTGACGCCGACCGTGTAGAAATCGGGCTCGGGGTGGCTGAGCTCGCGATGACCATGGGGCGGGACATCGCCGCAGGAATGTTCATTGGGGTCGATGAGCGGCCCCAGCGCCTTGACGCCTTCGAGCCACGGATCAAGGTCCAGCCGAAGCTCGCGGGTCAAGGTGAGATCAGGGCGCTGACCGGTCGCGGCGATAATCCTGTCGACGAGGCCGAGCGTGTGCAATCCGTCTTTTGTCTGGCCTTCGACAACCAGGCGGCCGTCGACCTCGCGAATGGCAACCGTGGCAAAGCCCGTCACCAGCCGCACGCGGCCGCTCTCGGCGAGATGCCGGACATCCGAACCGAGTTCGCCCCGCGCCGGCAAGGCGTCGGCATCGCCGCCGCCGTAGATGCGGACAAGGTCGGTGCCGCGCGTCACCCAAAGTGCCGAGGTGCCCGGTTCGGTTTGCGCAAGCTCCGCCAATTCGAGCAAGGCATTGGCAGCGGAATGGCCGGCGCCCACGACCAATGTCGTGCGGCCTGCATAGAGATGACGGTCCCGTCCGAGGACATCCGGTATGCCGTAGGCAATGCGGTTTCCAAATTCCTTCTCACCTTCGGCCGGCAAGCCGCCCGCACCGAGCGGGTTCGGCGTTTGCCAGGTGCCGGACGCATCGATGACGGCACGGGCGCTGTCCCGGCGCGTGCCCTCGGCGGTTTCGACCAGAAGCAGGAACGGCCGCGTCTCCCGCGCCTTGCTCAAGACCTTGTCGGCTCCCCACCGGGAAATGGCGACAATGCGGGCATTAGTCTCGATCGACGGCGCCAGTTCGGAAAGCTTTGCGAGCGGCGCGAGATACTGGTGGACGATCTCGCCAGCCGTGGGGAACGCCTCCGGCTCCGGCATCTGCCAGCCGTGGCTCTCGAGAAGTTTTCGGGCGACCGCATCGACACAATAGCGCCACGGCGTGAAAACCCGCACATGACCCCAATCCAGAAGGTTCGACCCGACCGCGGAACCAGCCTCGTAAACCTTGACCGAAAGGCCGCGGCTGACAAGTTGGGCGGCAGCCGCCAGGCCGACCGGTCCGCCGCCGATGATGGCGACCGGGAGATTGCTGTTGGGAACCATAATGCACCTTCTATGCTTCTAGGATTATAGAAATATAGGCCAAAAAGAGTTACGCAGCAGCCTCGCCGACAGCCGGGCCGCATACGGCATCGGCACAACATTCATCGGCAAGAAAGCCGAGGAGATCGTTCATGACAGGGTAATTGGCACGGCAGATCAGCGTCGTTGCCTGGCGTTCCTGGGTGACCAGGCCGGTCAGGACAAGCCGGTGGAGATGATGCGACAGGGTCGACGCAGCGATGCCGAGGGCTTCCTGCAGATAACCGACCGGTCGTCCGGTTTCACCTGCCCTCACCAGCGTGCGATAAAGCTTCAGCCGCGTCGGATTGCCGAGCGCCTCGAGCTGTTTTGCTGCTTGTTCGAGTTTCATGGAAATACGCTAGCTCCCGCTGCCGGGTGTCGTCAAGTTCTATTTCCAAGATTATCGAAGAACTGGATTATACCTTCAGACGCGCCGCCCCGATGCATCGATCACCACTTCGCCGTCTTCCTTGGTGAACGGCCCGATATCCGGATTGGGCAGGATATCGAGAACGGCTTCGGACGGCCGAGCAAGCATGGTGCCGAGCGGCGTCACCACGATCGGCCGGTTGATCAGGATCGGATGCGCCAGCATGAAATCGACAATCTCGTCGTCGGTCCATTTGGGATCGCCGAGATTGAGCTCGGCGTACGTCGTACCCTTCTCGCGCAGCAATTCGCGCGGCGTCATTCCCGTCGCCTTGATCAGCTCGACCAGCCGTTCGCGCGACGGCGGGTTCTTCAGATACTCGATCACATCAGGCTCTTCGCCGGACTGCCGGATGATGGCGAGCGTGTTGCGCGAGGTGCCGCAGTCGGGGTTGTGGTAGATGGTGATGGTCATTTCGCGGCTCCCATCTGTCTGATTGGTTTGGGCTCGCTGAGCAGCCATCCTGCCAAGGCCATGGCAAGCAGCGCGCCCAGCAGCTCGGCGACGATGAACGCCGGCAGGTCAACAGGACGGATGCCCGCGAACGTGTTTGAAACCGCTCGCGCAATGGCGACCGCCGGATTGGCGAACGACGTCGATGCGGTGAACCAATAGGCCGCGGTGATGTAGAGGCCGACCAGCCAGGGAATCGCATCCGAACGGAAGCGAAGTCCCGCCAGAATGGTGAAGATCAGGCCGAAGGCGGCCACCAACTCCGCGAGCCATTGTCCGTTTCCGGTCCGCACGGTTTGCGAGATCTGTAGAATCGGCAGTTCGAACATGGCGTGCGCCAGCAGCGTCCCGGCAACGCCGCCGACAAGCTGGGCGATGACATAGGCCAGTGCGGCGTTCGCTTCGATTTCCCGCCTGAGGGCGAAAACCAGCGTCACCGCCGGATTGAAATGCGCCCCGGAAATCGGTCCGAGTATGGTGATCAACACCACCAAAATCGCTCCAGTCGGCAAGGTGTTGCCGAGCAGGGAAACAGCGACGTCGCCCGTCAGCCTGTCGGCCATGATCCCGGACCCGACAACCGTCGCGACAAGCATTGCCGTGCCGAGCGCTTCCGCGACAATGCGACGGGACAGGTCAACCGCCATATTAGCCGGCCTTCGGTAGATCGCGGCCGATTTCATCCAACCGTTTCTGCAGAGCGAGCCTGTCGATCGTGTTCATCGGCAGGCTGACGAAGATCGAGATCCGATTGTTGAGCATGCGATAGGCTTCGGCAAAGGCCAGATGTTTTTCGGCGTCGGTGCCTTCCACGGCGGCCGGGTCGGGCACGCCCCAGTGCGCCGTCATCGGCTGTCCCGGCCACACCGGGCAGGATTCATTGGCCGCATTGTCGCAGACGGTAAAAACGAAATTCATCTCGGCCGCGCCGGGAGCCGCGAATTCCTGCCAGTCCTTCGAACGGGCGAAGGACGTGTCGTGGTTGAGGGTTTTCAACAGCTGGAGCGCGTAGGGATGGACCTCTCCCTTCGGGTGCGATCCGGCCGAATAGGCCCTGAACTTGCCGGCGCCGACACGGTTCAGGATCGCTTCGGCGAGGATCGACCTCGCCGAATTGCCGGTGCAGAGAAAAAGCACATTGTATGGCTCGCTCATGGCGTAGTCCCTTCTAACAGTTGCACGTCACCGCCTGAATGACCGGCTGGCAGAGCTCCGGCGCGCCGCTGCAGCAATCCTCCATGAGATAGGCAAGGAGATTCCGAAAGCCGGTCATATCGGCGACGTAGCGGATTGTCCGGCCGTCGCGCTCGGCACGGACCAGGCCGGCATGGTCGAGGACCTTCAGATGCGCCGACATGGTGTTCTGCACCGTATCGAGGCGCGAGGCGATCTCGCCGGCCGGCACACCGTC
>NZ_RZSX01000333.1:0-6405 GCF_004023105.1 Mesorhizobium sp. M5C.F.Ca.IN.020.32.2.1
AGAAGCCAGACTATGTCATACCACCATTCGAATTCAGTGGTATTGGGATTTGTGGCGGTATCCCGATAAGCCAAGAGCGCGATCCCCAGTGCGAATCCGCTCGTGAATTTTCCGTATGCCCACCCCGGGTCGTCTGCCTTCCACATAGTAAACGGCCCCGCCCCCCAACCTGACCAATGTGGAGTGTGGCCTGAGCTTTGACTGGGGCCGACATATTTAATCCCGTCGAACGGTAACACGGCTCCAGCGTCAGCCTGCACAACCCAGGCGTCGACCCACCTGGGTTCTTCGGAGGGGTTGAGGCCTGTGATCGGACCCGTCGGCCACTCGACCCGACCATTGTTAAGTGTCTGCATAAGGTCCCAATTGGCTGCCATGACATATCTCCAATCGCTGCCGGGCGACTCGCCCGGATTCAAGAACAAGAGATCATATGCTCGTCAACTATGTACCATTTCTTCGAAATCGGCTAGGTTATACATTAGGTTTAGGTAATGTGCCGTAGGCGCTCGCGCGCGAACTTCTGGAACGGGTCCGACTGCTACCGTTCATTGGGGATGCCTCGAACTTCCGCAGATGGCGCAATCGCGGCGTCCAGAATGGTCGCCAACAATCTCTGCTTTCAGGCAGTGGCAACGGTCACCTCGGTGGCCGATATCAGGCGCATTGCTGCCGTTCACAACGCGGACAATGTGCCGCGACCTCGCTTCCGAATGCGCGTGTCTTAGATCTTCAGGTGCTGAAGAACGCGGGCCGCCGTGCCCGCCGTCACATCGCCGGCATCGTCGATCCGGCCGAGCTTCAGCACTGCCCAGCTGTCCGCGACGCCGAGGGCGAAGGGTAGGTTCTGCTCAACGATCAGGATTGTCGTGCCGTTCGTCCTGCGCTCCTCCCGGAGTGCCGCGGCGATGCGTTCGACGACTGATGGCTGCAGGCCCTCGGAAATCTCGTCGATCAGCAACAGCTTCGGCCGCAGCATCAGCGCGCGGCCGAGAATGAGCATCTTCTGCTCGCCGCCGGACAGCGTTCCGGCCCGTTGCGACAAGCGCTCCGTGAGGAACGGAAAATGCTCGTAAACCCGTTCCACGGCTTGTGCAAAACCGCGATCCGAGCGCAAGACGAGGCGCAGATTGTCGCGCACGCTGAGATCCTGGAACAGCGCCTGCTCCTGCGGCGCATAGCCGACTCCCGACGCAATCAGCGAGGCCTGCGAAACACCACCGATCGAAGTGCCGTCGAGGCGGATGTCGCCCGAACGCAGCGCCACGAAGCCGAGGATGGTTTTTAGCACGGTGGTCTTGCCCATGCCGTTCTTACCCATCAGCGCGAAGATCTGTCCCGGCGCGATGGCCAGCGACAGCGCCTCGATGATGGCAACCGGCCCGTAGCCGCTCGACACATTCGACAGCGACAGTTTCGGCGCGATGGTTTTGGCCTCTGCCTGTCTTGCCTCAAGCATGGGCGCCTCCCGAATAGATCGTCCTGACCATTTCGGAATTGACGACCTGATCGACGCTGCCGTCGAGGACAAGCTTGCCTTGGTGGAGAACGACGATCCTGGTCGAGATGTCACGGACGAAATCGAGGTCGTGCTCCACCAGTATGGCGGCAAAGCCAAGCTCGCCGGTCAGCTTCTGCAGCGTCGCGCCAATGGTCGTGCGCTCGACCTTGGTCAGCCCGGCCGTAGGCTCGTCGAGCAGGATGAGCTTTGGCTCGAGTGCTACGACCATGGCGAGCTCGAGGCTCTGCTTCTGCCCATGCGACAGCAGTGACACCGGTCGGCCGAGCATGCGGTCGAGCCCGGTGGAGCGCAGAATGTCGGCGGCGGCCGCCGGCAGTCCAAGCGTGGCGGAGCGGCGCAGCAGGCTCGGCGCGTTGCGCGAGGCGCGTGCCATGCGCAGGCAGTCGGCGACGGTCAGGCTGTCGAAGACGCTCGCCACCTGGAACTTGCGTCCGACGCCGAGCGCGACGATCTCATCCGGTGTCATGCCGCTGATGTCTTGGCCGGCGATGATGACGGTTCCGGTCGTGGCGTCGGTGCCGTCGCTCAGGCAGCGCATCAGCGTCGTCTTGCCTGCGCCATTCGGACCGACGAGGCTGACCAGCTCGCCGGGGTGAACGTCGAGATCGATCCCTTGCAGCACCTGCAGGCTGCCGAAGGATTTGCCGAGGCCGCTGACGGCGAGCGCGCGGTTGCCGGCCTCCGATCCGTGGCCGGCCGGTTCGGCGGCGAGGGTAGGGCTACCCGATTGGCTGGTCTGCTCTTCATTGCGGCGCGGCAGCACCATCCTGGCCAGTTGCGCCAGCCCGTTCGGCAACAGGATGATCATCATGACGAACAGCGCGCCGACGACTAGGTTCCACAGGAAGGGCAGGTCGCCGGAAAGCTGGGCGCTGAGGTAATCGATGCCGATCGCGCCGATCACCGGCCCGATGATCGTGCCGCGGCCGCCCAGCGCCGTCCAGATGACGATCTCGGTGCCGAAGACGAAGCCGGTGTTCTCAGGTGCCACCACACCCGACGCGTTGGCATAGAGGAAGCCGGCAATGCCGGCGACGCCGGCGAGGATCGTTGTCAGCACGATCTTCAACCGCTGCGGATCGAGGCCAAGATAGGCGCAGCGCGCTTCATTGTCGCGAATGGCGAGGAGCAGCTTGCCTGCATCCGAGCGGGTGAAGACCAGGGCGACAACGGTGGTGACGATGAGGCAGATGCCGGTAAGCCGGAAATAGCCCGGCAAGCCGAGCGGCAGGCCGGAATAGCCGACCAGCCCGCTGCTCGATCCGGTCCACACGCCACCCGAAAACACCAGCTGCGTGACCACGATCGGCACGACGAGCGAAATCACCGTCGCATAGAGCGGAGTCGAGCCGTGGCCGAATGACAACCAGCCGACGAAGGCACCGAGCAACACCGGCACGAAGATCGCCAGCGCGAGTGCCAGTGCCAACAGCGCCGGGGTTGCGCCGAGATGGCTGAGCACCATGGCGCTGGCATAGGCGCCGGTCCCGAAGAAGGCCGCCTGGCCGAAGGTCAGAATGCCGGTATAGCCCCACAAAATGTCGACAGTCACCGCCAGCATGGCGTAAATCATCGAGCGGGTCAGCACATTGAGCGTGAACCGGTCGAACAGCGCTGGCCCGATAATGACGACGACCGCCACCGCAAGCGCGAGCGCCGCAAGCAGCCAGACCCTTGGCGGAATGGAACGGCTCTCAGGCACGGGCAAATCCCTTCGGGCTGATGCGCAGCACCAGGGCGCAGAGGACCGCCACCGTGATGCCACCGAAAATGGGGCTGACGAAAGTGCTGACCAGAACCTGTGCGCCGCCGAAGACGAGGCAGGCTATGGCTAAAGTCGAGAAGGACGAACCGGCGACCATGACCAGCATGAACGAGCCAATCAGCCAGGCCACGCCCATATTCGGGTCTACGCTGGTCAGCGGCGTGAGCAGCACGCCGGCAAGTGCCGCCAGCCCGGTTCCGACCATGAAGGTGGCCAGCCGCACGCGCGCGGTGTCGATGCCGAGCGCGCGCGCCAGCGTCTCGTTCATGATCACCGCCTGCGCCGACAGGCCTAGCCGCGTGCCTTCGAGAAGGAAGGTGAAGGCAATCCCGATGACCAGCGCGGCGGCGACCGCGAACAGCCGGTAGAGCGAATAGCCGACGCCGAACACATCGACAGTGCCGGACAGCAAATTGGGGGTGAACTGCACGTCACGCCCGAACCACAGCGTGATCAGCTGGCCGATGACGATGCCGAGACCCCAGGTCGCCAGTATGGCGTCGAGCGGCCGGCGATAGAGCGGCCGTACGATGACCAGCTCGGTGATGCCGCCGAGGATCGCTCCCACGGCAAAGGCGATCGGCAGCGCCGCCCAGGGATTGAGCCCAAGGCCGGCGGTTGCCACCGCGCAATAGGCGCCGATCGTCAGCCAGGCGCCATGGGCGAAATTGATGATCTTCAGCACGCCGAAGATCGCCAGCAGGCCGGCGGCGACGATGAACAGGATCGCCGCCGTCGTCACCATGTCCAGGAGAAGCGTCATGGCAGGTTCCCGATAGTGTGGAACGGGGCGGCGCAGGGCCGCCGCCCCGTTGCGATGACAGGTGCGACTACAGGTTCGGGCACTGTTCGCCGGGGTCGACGCCTTCGAATTTGTCGACCACGCTGACCGAACCGTCCGCCTTCACCTGGCCGAGATACATGGTCAGCGGAGCGTGGTGCTGCTTGCTCATCGAGACTGTGCCGCGCGGGCCGGTGAAGGATACCTCGGCGAGTGCTGCAAGCACAGCGGCGGTGTCGGTCGTCCCGGCTTTCTCGACCGCGGCCTTGTAGAGATAGATGCCTTCATATTCCGGCACCGAGAGGTCGTTCGGGGTGCGCAGTTCGGCGCCGAACTTCTTGTGCATGGCGGCAAGGAAGCTCTTGTTGGTGTCGCTGTCGATGCTGGTGACATAGGAAGCGGAAATGAAGATTCCGGCCGCGTCTGCGCCCATGCTTTTGGCAGTTCCTTCATCGACGGCCAGATTGCCGTAGGGGATGGTGACACCGGCCCCGCGCAACTGCTTGGTCAAGGTGACATTGGGCGCGCCGCCCGCCGTCGAGGTGATCACGGCATCGGCGCCGGAGCTTTTCAGATTGGAGATGATCGCCGTCCAGTCGCTGCCTTCCATCGGCAAATATTCTTCACCGACGACGCTGGCGCCTGACTTCTCGATATAGGCCTTGGCGAACTCCAGCATGCCGCGGCCGAAGGCGTAGTCGGAGCCGATCAGGAAGAACTTCTTGGCGCCCTGCGTCTTGATGAAATTGTCGACGATCGGCGGCACCTGCTGTTCGGGTACCCAGGCGTTGACGAACAAATTGGCATTGCAGGATTTGCCCTCGTAAAACGAGGTGTAGATGTAGGGGATGTCGCCCTTGGTGATGATCGGCAGGCCGGCATTGCGCGCCGCACTCGTCTCCATGGTGATGACGGCGTTGACCTCCTTCTGGAAGACCAGCGAATCGAAGGCCTTCTGCGCGCCTGCGGCACCGGAGGCGTCGTCGGCGATCTCCAGCGCAAGCTGGCGTCCGAGTACGCCGCCGGCGGCGTTGATCTCGGCGACCGCCAGCTCCGCCGACTGCACGACCGAGGGCGCGACGACGCTGTTGGCGCCAGAAAGGCCGACCGGGATGCCGATCTTGATCGGACCGTCCGCCGCGAAGGCGGAAGTGGCCAGGGCGGCGCTGGCGAATGCAACGATCAGTGCTTTGTTCTTCATGGTATTCCCCTTTCTTTGCCTATCGTACCGGGTGGTGCCGGCTTCTTCTTGGTTATCCGTAGACGTCGCTGCGGCGGTCGCCGATGGCGTCGTTGCGCTCGCTCAGCGCCCGGGCCTGGGCGATGACGCCAAGGTTGATCGTGGCGATGAGGATCTCCTCGCCGGCTTCGCTGGCAGGACCAGCGATCGGCCAGCCGGTCGGGCCGACGATCAGGCTCCTGCCGACAAAAGGCTGGCCACGTTCGGTGCCGACGCGGTCGGCGCAGGCGATGTAGATGCCATTGCTGTGCGCGGCCGCCTTGTGCAGGATGTTGGCCATCGGCTCGGGATGCTGACCCTGGGCCGGCATCGGTACCCAGTTGGTCGGCACGCAGACCAGCTCCGCGCCCTTCAGCGCCAGCTGCCTGTAGGTCTCGGGAAACCAGCCGTCATAGCAGATCGCAACGCCGATCCGGCCGATCGCGGTATCGAACACCGGCAGGCCGAGATTGCCCGGCTGGAAATAGAGCTTTTCGCGGTTCCACAGATGCAGCTTGCGGTAGGTACCGATAGGACCGGATGGTCCGCACAGCATGGCCGCGTTGAAGAACTGGTCGCTGTCGCGCTCGGCAAGGCCGCTGACGATGTGCAGGTTAAGTTCGTTTGCCAGGCTGCACAGCAGCATGGCACTGCGGCCATCCGGAATGGGGGCGGCGAGCGCGGCCAGCTCGTCCTGGCTGTCGAAGACATAGCCGCTGTCGGCAAGCTCGGGCAGCACCACCACCGATGCGCCCAGACCGGCAGCCTGGCGGATCAATCGCTCCATCGACTTCAGATTATCGTCCAGCCGGCCGATCGCCGGCTGGAACTGGATGCAGGCCAGACGCAGGTCCGCCGTCGCATTCGCATGTATCGTCAAAGCGTGTCTCCAAACGCAAAAAACCCCTGGCGCGGAAGTCATCCGCGAACCAAGGGCTGCATAGCCATCAATGTGAAACGGCACTCCTGCCGATGAGCAAACCTGCTCGTGCTTTAAGCAGTTGCACAGCCGGGAGGCCGCGTCAAGAGCCAAAGAGTTCGGCGGTCTGCCGCACCGGAAGTTGCTGTTTAGAGTAATAAAATCAGGTAGTTGCAAGAAATTTCTGATGCGATAATCT
>NZ_RZSX01000334.1:0-6402 GCF_004023105.1 Mesorhizobium sp. M5C.F.Ca.IN.020.32.2.1
GACTTCGGCGGTGGGGGTCGCGTTCGAGGACATGGGGATCTCTCTTGGCATCTCTCTGGAAACTGGGCATCTCTCTGGAAACAATCAGTAAGACTGAACCGTTCGGTTCGATGCGAACGTTGACTTAGCGCGGAGAGCGGCCCATATCAAGGGTGATCGAACCGATCGGTTCGAATATTTTTCGAGGTGTGACACTATGACCGAACCCGACAAGGACCAGTGCGATCTGCTGGATGGCCTGCGTCGCGGCCGCCCCGCGGCGGGACAGGACCCGGTCAAGCGCAGCCAGATCATCGAGGGCGCGCGCCGTGTCTTCATCGACAAGGGCTTCGAAGCGGCGTCGATGAACGACATCACCCGTGAGGCCGGCGTCTCCAAAGGCACGATCTATGTCTATTTCGCCAACAAGGAAGAACTGTTCGAGGCGCTGATCGAGGAAGAGCGCGGCACGATCTTCAAGAACATGTACGATATGCTCGACCGCGCCGACGACCTTCGCGAGACGCTGGTGAAGTTCGGCAAGGTGCTGTCCCTCAAGATCACTTCGGCCAAGGTCATCCAGGCGCAGCGCACGGTAATCGGCGCGTCCGACAGGATTCCCGAACTTGGCGCGCGTTTTTACGAACGCGGCCCGAAACGCGGCCACGACAAGGTCGTTGTTTTTCTCAATGCCGCCGTCGAGCGCGGCCTGCTCAAGATCGACGATGTCGACCTTGCCGCCTATCAGTTCACCGAACTGTGCCTGGCAGGTCTCTTCCGCCAGTGCATATTCGCCTACCGCACCAAAGCGCCGACCCCGGATGAGATCGACCACATCGTCAGGTCGGGCGTCGGCATGTTCCTGAAGGCTTACGGCACTGAAAGGCTTGCTACGGAAGAAAGCACCAAGACGATAGCACTAGAGGCAAAGTCCTAAAAGCGCGTCGCGTTTGACCGGCCCCACGCGACGCGCTGTAGGTTGTTGTTTTATGCATGTCGTTATCGCAAAACCGCTGCACACTTTTGCGCGACATGCATTAGCCGCCATTGGCCGCCAGCACGATCGCCACGCGCAATTCCTCAAGGCCCTCGCTCTTTTCCGACGACGTGGCGAGAACGAACGGAAACGCGGCCGGCCGCTTCTTGATCTTGCGCAGTGTCTCTTCGATCAATCGCGGCACGCCGGCCGCCTTGATCTTGTCGGTCTTGGTCAGCACGATCTGGTAGGAGACGGCCGCCTTGTCGAGCAGCGACAGCACTTCGTCATCCCTGGACTTGATGCCATGGCGGGCGTCGATAAGCACATAGACCCGCTTCAGCGTGACCCGGCCCTTGAGATAGTCGAAGACGAGTTTCGTCCAGTCGTCGACCTTCTCCTTGGGCGCGGTGGCGTAGCCGTAGCCCGGCATGTCGATCAGCGCCATCGGCGGCAGGTCGGCGCCTTCGCCGGAAAATCCACCCGGAACAAAATAATTGAGTTCCTGCGTCCGCCCCGGCGTGTTGGACGTGCGCGCCAGCCCCTTCTGATTGACCAGGGCGTTGATCAGCGACGATTTGCCAACATTCGAGCGGCCGGCAAAGGCGATCTCCGGCGGCCCCTCCGGCGGCAGGAACTTCATTGCCGGCACGCCGCGGATGAAGATCCACGGCCGCGTGAACAGCTCGATGCCGATCACGGTCTTGTTCAACGCGTTCAAACCGCTGCCTCCAGAAGAGAAATATCGGCGCCACGAATGGCATTGAGGTTGCGGCTGATCTTTTCCACCGGCCAATCCCACCACGCCGCCGCCAAAAGCCGCCAGATGGTCCTGTCGTCGAACCGCATCTTCACCACCTTGGCCGCATTGCCGGCGACGATCGCATAGGGTGGCACGTCATGCGTCACCACCGATTTTGCCGCAACGATGGCGCCATGGCCGATCGTCACGCCGGGCAGGATCGCCGCTTCCATGCCGATCCATACATCATTGCCGAGCACTGTGTCGCCGCGCAATTCCTTCGACCAGGTAGCCGGGTCGAAACCCTCATCCCAGCCATGACCGAAGATGTTGAACGGATAGGTCGAAAAGCCGGACATGGCATGATTGGCGCCGTTCATGATGAAGCGCGCGCCCTCGGCGATGGCGCAGAACTTGCCGATGATCAGCCGGTCGCCGATGAATGGATAATGATGCAGCACGCACCGCTCGGCGAATTTGTCCGGCCCGTCCGGATCGTCATAATAGGTGAAGTCGCCGATCTCGATGTTCGGCGCCGTGACCAGTCCCTTCAGGAAACCGACGCGGGTATGCATCGGGATCGGGTGCTTGATGTTGGGGTTGGGTCCGATCATGGTGTGGCTCCATCGCCGAAAAACAGGCAAGGTCAAAATAGCGCGATCCGCCCGGCAGCCAACCGCGTGCGCAGCGGATCATCCTTACCTGTTCATCGACGGAGCGCTCCTGAAACGACAGCGAGCTTATAGGGATGTGTCGCGGCGGCGTCTACCGCCGGGCCGACGGGTTTCGCCGCTCGCCGGCGGCTCGGCTCGTCCCAACAAAAAAGCCCCGGTCCGGGGCTTTTCTGGATTCACAAAAAGCGAGCGCCTTCTATTCCGCCGGCGACGGTTTCTTCCGGAACAGCGCGACCAGATTGTCCCACAATTCGATCTTGGCGCCCTGCCGCTTCATGATCACGCCTTGCTGGATGATCGAAAGCAGATTGTTCCAGGCCCAGTAGATGACGAGGCCGGCCGGAAAACCGGCCATCATGAACGTGAAGACCACCGGCATCCAGGTGAAGATCATGGCCTGTGTCGGGTCCGGCGGCGTCGGGTTCATGCGCATCTGCAGGAACATGGTCAGGCCCATGATCAGCGGCCAAACGCCGATCATCAACATGTCCGGCAGAGCGATCGGAATGAGGCCGAACAGGTTGAAGATCGAGGTCGGGTCGGGCGCCGCCAGATCCTGGATCCAGCCGAAGAACGGTGCGTGTCGCATCTCGATGGTGATGTAGAGCACCTTGTAGAGCGCGAAGAAGACCGGAATCTGCAGCGCCACCGGCCAGCAGCCGGCGAGCGGATTGATCTTCTCGGTTTTGTAGAGCTCCATCATCGCCTGTTGCTGCTTCATCTTATCGTCCGCGTATTTCTCGCGGATCTCGAGCATCTTGGGCTGCACCTTCTTCATGTTCGCCATCGACGCGTAGGACTTGTTGGCGAGCGGATAGAAGACGGCCTTGACGACGACGGTGGTGGCCAGGATCGCCAGGCCGAAATTGCCGAAGAATTTGTACATAGTGTCGATCAGGTAGAACATCGGCTTGGTGATCCAGATGAACCATCCCCAGTCGATCAAACGGTCGAACAGCCTGATATGGCGATGTTCCGCATAGGCGTTGACTTTGGCGACTTCCTTGGCGCCGGCGAAGATTTCGGTCTCGACCGTCGCCGACTGGCCGGCACCAACGGTGATCGGGTCGGTGAGGAAGTCGGCTTGGTAGCGCGGGCGGCCGTCCTCGAAATAAGCGTAACGCGGCTGGAACGGCTGCTTCTCGGTCGGCACCAGCGTCACCGCCCAGTATTTGTCGGTGATGCCCAGCCAGCCATCGGTCGACTTGCCCGGCGTGTACTGCTTGTCCTCCTCGACGGCCGCGTATTTGTGTTCCTGCAGGCCTTCCGTGCCGGTGACGCCGATCAGCCCTTCATGCAGCACATAGATGCTGGCAACGGCAGGCTTGTCGAAGCGGGTGACGCGGCCGTAATTCGACAGGGTGACTGGGGTTGAGCCTGAATTCTGCACCGTGTCCGAGACCGTGAACATATAGTCGCTGTCGACGGAGAAGGTGCGCTTGAAGGTCAGGCCCTTGTCGTTGGTGAAGCTCAGCGTAACCGGGGTCGCCGGCGTCAGCGTCGCATTGCCATCGACGGTCCACACGGTTTCCGGGCCCGGCACCGTGCCGGTCTTGTCGCTGCCGACAAATCCGATCTCGGCATAGTAGCCAGTGGGCAACGCTGCCGGGTTGAGCAGTTCGATCTCGGGCGAGTTTTTGTCGACCGTCAGCGTGTAGTGCTTGAGCTTGAGGTCGTCCAGACGGGCGCCGGTGAGATTGATCGAGCCCTCCAGGCTCGGCGTGTCGATCCTGACGCGCTTCGTCGACGCCAGCGCCTGCTCGCGGCCGGCAGGCGTCGCGCCATCGGTCCCCGGTGCATTGGGTGCATTAGGAATCGCGCCTTGCTGCGGCACCGGCGTTTCGCTGCTGCCCGGACTGGCGCCTTCGGCCGCCTTCTTCTGCTCCGCAATCCGCTGCTCTTGTATACGGGCCGCCTCGCGTTGCGCCTCGCTGTAAGGCATCACGTAAAAATACTGCCAAAGCGACAGGATCAGCACCGACAGCGCGATGGTGATGAAGAAGTTCCGGTTGTTTTCCATCGAAAGCCTTGGCCTATCGTGTTCCGCGCAGTCTGCGGGAGAGTTCGGCCTTCAACTGGCCGAACGGAATGGTAAGCACATCTTCGCGCCCGACGATGACATAGTCATTGCCAGGCTCCATGTCACCCGCGGCATGCGTGCGCACGGCTTCTCTCAGCCGCCGCCGGATGCGGTTGCGGACGACTGCATTGCCGACCTTCTTGGTGACCGTATAGCCGACGCGAGGCGCCTCTGCGTCGCTGCGGCCCAGAACCTCGACGAGAAAAAGCCGCCCGCGGCGCTTCTCGCCACGCCGGACAGCCAGGAATTCCGCGCGTTTCAGAAGCCGCTTGGGATGTGCTCCCACTGGCTTGCCGGTTGCGGGCAACGATCTCGTCTTCCGTTCAGGCGCTGAGCCGCTTGCGACCGCGGTTGCGGCGGGCTGCGACGACGCCACGACCACCCTTGGTGGCCATGCGGGCACGAAAACCGTGCCGGCGTTTGCGGACGAGTTTGGACGGTTGGTAAGTACGCTTCATTTGTTTTAATACCGCGGGGTGCGGCCCTTCTTGATTCTGTCACTCTGTAACAGGAGCTTTGCCGGGCCGGCTTTGGCGCGATCGAAACCGCGCCGGAACGAATGGCCCGAGCGTGAGCGGGCTTATAGAAAGAAGGGTTTTGGAAGTCAATCCGGCGCCGACATCCGGCACCTCAGCCGATCGGCTGAGGTGTGGTGGTCGAAGTCTTGGCGGTATCATCCCGTATTGGGACGAAGGATGAAATTGGCAAAAAAGCCGCAATGGCCTAATCTCGTTTGATCAAGCGATCGTGAAGAAAAGCAGCATGAGTGAAATCCCATCCGCGGAGGAAAGGACCGATCGGGCGACCGCGGCCGCCCGGAGGGTGCCTTTGTCGCGTGGATTGTCGACAAAGCTCCTGCTGCTCACCATCGTCTTCGTGCTCCTGGCCGAGGTCCTTATCTTTCTGCCCTGGATCGCCAGCTACCGGCTGAGTTGGCTGAAGGAGAGGCTGAGCACCGCTGCGGCCGTCTCGATCGTGTTGGTGCAGGGAGAGCCCGCCTCGCTGTCCCGCGCCGCCCAGAACGACGTGCTGATGGCGATCGGCGCCAAGGCGATCGCCGTGCGCGACGGCGGCGTCTCGCGGCTTCTGGTCGTGGCTGAGATGCCGCCGCACGTCGATGAGCATATCGACATCGCCAATGTCGGCCTGGTCGAGGGCATGACCGGCGCTTTGGACACGCTGTTTTTCGGCGGCGAGCGGATGCTGCGCGTTTTCGGCCCGGTCGGCGACAGCGACAAGGAATTCGAGTTGATCATGCCCGACTACAGCCTGCGCGATGCCATGCTCATCTATTCGCGCAACGTCGCCTTCGTCTCGCTGCTGATCTCGCTGTTCACCGCCATGCTGGTCTATGCCGCAATAGACCTGATCATGATCGGCCCGATCCGGACGATGACGCGCTCGATGCTGGCCTTCTCCGAGGCGCCGGACGACCCCGGGCGGATCATCCGCCCTGCTGCCCGCGCCGACGAGATCGGCGTTGCAGAGCGCGAGCTCTCGCAGATGCAGGAGCGGCTGCAAAAGATGCTCTCCGAGCAGAAGCATCTCGCCGACCTTGGCCTCGCCGTGTCGAAGATCAACCATGATATGCGCAACATCCTGGCGTCGGCGCAGCTGATGTCGGATCGTCTGCGCCAGGTCAAGGACCCGACCGTGCAGGCCTTCGCGCCGAAACTGCTGCGGGCGCTCGATCGTGCCGTGTCCTATTCGGAAGGTGTGCTCGCCTATGGCCGCACCCAAGAGCCGCCGCCCTCGCGCCGCAGGCTTAGGCTGCGCCAACTGGTCGACGACGTCCACGGCCTGCTCGACACCGAAGGCGGCATCGAATTTGTCAATGCCGTCGATCTGGCTTTCGAGGTGGATGCCGATTCCGATCAGCTTTTTCGCGTGCTCACCAATCTTTGCCGCAACGCCGTGCAGGCGATGGCGGCGGACGCGGAAAGTGCGGTGG
>NZ_RZSX01000335.1:0-6390 GCF_004023105.1 Mesorhizobium sp. M5C.F.Ca.IN.020.32.2.1
TTCTATGCCGGCGCCGGCGGCCGCGACGTCGCCGAGGGCGTCGAGGTCTTCGAGCAGAAGGCGCTGAAGAAGGTCGCCTTCGTCTGGGAATGACGGCTCGACACGCCTCTCGCTAACACCCCCTCAGCTGCTTTCAGTACCATTCGCCGCATTGCACCATGCGCCGCTGCCCGCTATCGGTCTCCTATCGAAAGAGGGACAAAAGCCATGCGTATCGAAGCCATTGCCATCGGAAAGAACCCGCCGGAGGACATCAACGTCATCATCGAGGTGCCGATCGGTGGCGAGCCGATCAAGTACGAGATGGACAAGGAGGCCGGCACGCTGTTCGTCGACCGCTTCCTGCACACCTCGATGCGCTATCCCGGCAATTACGGCTTCGTGCCGCACACGCTGTCAGGTGACGGCGACCCGATCGACGTGCTGGTCTGCAACACGCGCGCGCTGGTGCCGGGCTGCGTCATCAATGTGCGGCCGATCGGCGTGCTGGTGATGGAGGACAATTCCGGTTTGGACGAAAAGATCATCGCGGTGCCTTCGCCCAAGCTGACGCTGCGCTACGAGAACGTCACCGAATACACGCACCTGCCCGACATCACCCGCCAGCAGGTGCAGCACTTCTTCGAGCACTACAAGGATCTCGAACCCGGCAAATGGGTCAAGATCGAGGGCTGGCACGACGCCGCCTATGCCAAGAAGATGATCATCGAGGCGATCGAGCGGGCTAAGGCAAGCAAGTAGCCGAAGCCTGAAGTTGACCGAATGGGCTGTCGCCGGTTGAGGCTGGCTGAAGCCCCTCAGCTTCGTCATCCTCGGGCGGAGCAAAGAGCGTAGCGACGTAGTGCAGACCCCTGGATCAATGGCGTGACGTCAAAGCGCCGCAACAGTGCAGAATTCTGGTCCGCTGCGCACTTCGGTTGATGTCACGGAATGGATCCCAGGCTCTGCGCTCCGCTTCGCGTCGCTCCGCCCAGGGATGATGACGAAGTCAGTTATCGACGCGGCCGAAATCGGGTGCGTTGCCGATAACCACGCGCTTGTCCTTGCCGCAGGCAAAGGTGCGTGCCTTCTCGTCGGCGAGTTTTCGCGCCTCATCATTGGCGGCCGGATTGCCGGTGGCCAGCACCAGGCCGACGGTGCAGCCCTCATAGTTCTCCGGCTGGGCGACCTTGGCGACGATCAGCACGTCGGTTGGTTTGTTCTCCCCCTCGGGATTGCTGATCGAGCGACGGTGGATGACCGCGAAAGGAATGGCAAGATCGCCGTTCGTCTCGATGCGCCACTCGAGTTTGGGTGCAGCCGAATTGAAGGCGATGAAACTTTCCCAGACCGCGGTCATGTCGCTGGAGGGAAAACCGTAGAACAGCGATTCCCGGGCATCGTCGTAGGCGATCAGCACCGGGTAGCCGCGATAGCCCGAACAGGCAAGACTGGCCCAGTCGCCTTCGCCTTCTGTCGCTTGCGCGTAGGTCACGCAGTCCTTCTTCCAGTCGAGATCGGTGTAGGCGCTGGAAATGTCGCCGGCCTGGGCAGCCTGGCAGAGGCCGGCAAGGGCAAGCGGGATCATCAAAAGGCTACGCATCGCGGACAACTCCGTTTCGGGCTGCCGCACGGTATCGTTAAACGCTATTTCTTCAAGCTCGCTTCGATCAGCAGGTCCGCGTTCCGGGCTACAGACTTCGCCGGTCCGCCGGCACCGAACAGCTGGCCGCTGATATAGGCGCCTTCGATCAGAAGCAGCAGCCCGTCGCCCAGCGTATCGGCGTCGCCGGCACCCATTGCCGCCGCCATGGCGCGCAGGCGTCGTCGCAATTGCTGCTTGTTGGCCTCACTCACCACGCGGGCCGGGTGGCCGTGCTCGGGATATTCGACGGCCGCATTGGTCATGCCGCAGCCGCGATAGTCTGGCTTTTGCGTGCGCTTGCCGATGCGTGTCAGGAAGGCAGCGATCTGCGCGCGCGGATCGCCGGGATGGGCAGCCACCGCCTCGTCGAAGCGGGCCCAGAACTCCAGGTCGTATTGCCGGAGATAGGACGCGGCCAATTCGTCCTTGGAGGGAAAGCTGCGATAGAGGCTGGGCTTGGTGACG
This sequence comes from Mesorhizobium sp. M5C.F.Ca.IN.020.32.2.1, assembly GCF_004023105.1. NCBI lineage: Bacteria > Pseudomonadati > Pseudomonadota > Alphaproteobacteria > Hyphomicrobiales > Phyllobacteriaceae > Mesorhizobium > Mesorhizobium sp. M5C.F.Ca.IN.020.32.2.1. The sequence goes on from NZ_RZSX01000335.1 coordinate 2,090, forward strand.
CCGGCACGCCGCACGATCTCGTCGACGCCGATCGCCCTGATGCCTTGCCGATAGAACAGGTCGCGGGCTACGCGAAGGATTTTTTCGCCGGCGCGGGGCTGTGCCAATTCATCCGCTTTGATCCTTGGTTCAATGCTTTTCATCTAGGATGTGCCGTGGCCTGCTTGACAATGTTACCGATCGGTACGTATACCTCGGTGCAATTGCAACGTACCGGTCAGTAACATGATAGCTCAATCCCGTCCGTTTGGCCAGCGCTACGCTTTCGTCGTGGTCGCCGTCATTTTCCTCTGTCTGCTGATCGCGGCAGGCCTGCGGTCGGCGCCGGCCGTCATGATGCTGCCGCTGGAGGAGAGTTTCGGCTGGCGGCGCGATGTCGTTTCGCTCGCCGCGGCCATCGGCATCTTCCTCTACGGCCTGACCGGGCCGTTTGCCGCGGCACTGATGGAACGGATCGGGCTGCGCCGTACGCTGCTGGCGTCGCTGGTGTTGATGTCGGGTTCGACGGCGATCAGCCTGTTGATGACCGAGCCGTGGCACCTGCTTCTCACCTGGGGCGTATTCTCCGGCGTCGGTTCCGGCGCGGTCGCCACGGTGCTCGGCGCCACCATCGTCAATCGCTGGTTCAAGACCAATCGCGGCCTGGTGATGGGACTGATGTCGGCCTCCGCCGCCACCGGCCTGCTGGTGTTCCTGCCGCTGCTCGCGGCGCTCGCCCAGTCGGGCGGCTGGAAGCCTGTCGCCATCGCCATTGCGGTCGCCACCGCCTGCCTCGTGCCGCTGGTCTGGCTGCTGGTGCCGGAGCGTCCGGCCTCGATCGGCATGGTGCGTTACGGCGCTGAGGCCGATGACGTGCCGCCGGTTCCGCCGGCCTCGCAGGGCAATTTCTTCACGCACACACTCAGCACGCTGCGCCGTGCCGCCGGCACCCGCGTGTTCTGGTATCTGTTCGCCACCTTCTTCATCTGCGGCTTCACCACCAACGGACTGGTCGGCACGCACCTGATCGCGTTTTGCGGCGACATGGGTATCGGTCAGGTGCAAGCCGCCGGCCTGCTGTCGCTGATGGGCATCTTCGATCTGATCGGCACGACGCTGTCGGGTTGGCTCACCGACCGCTTCGACCCGCGCAAGCTGCTCGGCGTCTATTATGGCATCCGCGGCCTGTCGCTGATCTATCTGCCTTATTCCGGCTTCTCGTCGACCAGTCTGATCATCTTCGCCGTGCTCTACGGATTGGACTGGATCGCCACCGTGCCACCGACGCTCAGGCTGTCGAACGAGGCGTTCGGCGACCGCAGCGGGCCGATCGTCTTCGGCTGGATCGTCGCGGGCCATCAGGTGGGCGCTGCGGCTGCCGCCTTCTTCGGCGGCACCATGCGTGAATTGCAGGGCAATTACGAGCTTGCCTTCCTCATCGCCGGCATGACGGCGATAGCCGCAGCCTGCATCTCGCTGTTGATCAACACCAGCCGTCCAGCCTTCGAGCCGGAACCGCAGGCGGCTTGAGTTGTGACGGCTGAGCGCTAATCTCCCCCTTGAGGGACCCTTGAGGGGAGATGGCCGCGAAGCGGCCAGAGGGGGGTCGGTCCGACCAGGCTCGGCGCCTTATCGCAGACGCAGGTGGTCGGTGCTCCACGCGAGACGACCCCCTCTGTCGCCTTTGGCGGCATCTCCCCCCAAGAGACCCTCAAGGAAGAGATTCGCTGGTCTGTTGGTTGTAACGAAACCTTCATGGTTTCGAGATGTGCCTGAAACATTGAGGCTGGACCTTGGCGGCGACGTTCAACGCCATCCAGGAGACAGCCATGAACAAGATTTCGATGACCCGGCGCGCCTTCGTCACGTCCGTGAGCGCCGCCGGCCTCGTCGGCGTATCGGGCCTCGCGCTTCCCTATTATTCGCGCGCCAATCAGCGGCCCGTCTTCACCCATGGCATCCAGTCGGGCGATGTCGACGCAACCAGCGGCGTAGTGTGGACTCGCACCGACCGCCCTTCGCGCGTGATGTTCGAAGTGTCGTCAACGGAAAATTTCGCCAACGCCGTCCGTCTTGCGCCGCTCGATACGTCGCCGGCCAGCGATTACACGGTAAAGCGGCTGCTCACCGATCTCGCCTCCGACCAGGACATCTTCTACCGCATGATCGCGGCCGATCTCGCCGACATCAACGCCGTCTCCGAGCCGATCGTCGGCCGCTTCCGCACGGCGCCGGCCTCGAAGCGCGACATTCGCTTCGCCTGGTCGGGCGATACCGCCGGCCAGGGCTGGGGCATCGACGACACCGGCATGAAGACCTATGCCACGATCGGCAAGCATACGCCCGACTTCTTCCTGCATTCCGGCGACACCATCTATGCCGACGGCCCGATGAAGGACGAGGTCGACCTTTCCGGTGGCAGCAAGTGGAAGAACAGCGTCCTGATCGACGAAAAGCGCAAGGTTGCCGAGACGCTGGACGAGTACCGGGGTCAGTGGAAATACAACATGATGGACAGGAATGTGTTGGGGCTCAACGCCATCTGCCCGACCTTTTACCAGTGGGACGACCACGAGGTGGTGAACAACTGGTCGGATTCGAAGGACCTGAGCGCCGACGACCGCTACTCGGAAAAAAACATCCATGTGCTGGCGGCACGCGCGGCACGCGCCTTCCACGAGATGACGACGATCCGCTACGAGCCGTCGGAACCGGGCCGCGTCTATCGCAAGATCGCCTACGGGCCGCTGCTCGACGTGTTCTTCCTCGACATGCGTTCCTATCGCGGCTCCAATGGTCCTGGCATGCAGGATACGGTGACGCCGCAATCGCGCATCCTCGGCGAACAGCAGATGAAATGGCTGAAGCGCGAACTGGCAAACTCCAACGCGACCTGGAAAATCATCGCCGCCGACATGCCGCTCGGTCTCGTCGTCTGGAACGACGCCACCAAGAAGGCCGGCGCCGAGGCCATCAGCAATGGCGACAATGGTCCGGTTAAAGGCCGCGAGCTGGAGATTGCCGACCTCCTTCGCTATATAAAGAATGCCGGCATCACCAACACCGTCTGGCTTACCGCCGACGTGCACTACACGGCGGCGCACTACTACAATCCTGATAAGGCGCAGTTCCAGGATTTCAATCCGTTCTGGGAATTCGTCTCCGGTCCGCTCCACGCCGGTACATTCGGTCCCAACGATTTCGACATGACCCTCGGCCCGGAGCTGAAATTCATCAAGGCGCCAACCGCCGAGCAGGGGCAGAACCTGCCACCCTCGGCCGGCCTGCAGTTCTTCGGCCTCGTCGACATCGATGGCGCCACTGAACAGATGACGGTGCGGCTGATGGATCGCGACGACAACGAACTCTACAAGGTCACGCTCGATCCGGTGCAGTCGGCGTGAGAGGGAACTTCGCGATTAGCGGAAGCGCAGGCAGGGCAGAGGGCGCGTGAAGGATCACTGCGGAACGGACCTTGCGGATCTCAGTGTGGCCGCGACGTCGCTACGCTTGCTAATCTGGATAGCAGACGGTTGGAATGTTGGGCCAGACCGCGCGGTCGCAGTTGGCAGCCTCCTGCCTCTGCTTGAAGGCGGTGCTAACCGGCCCGGTCACCACCGGGTCGACGCCATCGGGAGCATCGGCAAATAACTGCTCCGCCGTTCGTGTGTCGGACGGCAGGGCAGGCCGCGTTTCCTTCGACGTCGCGGCCGATTGTGCCGCGCCTACCGCAAAGAGGACGGCGAGGGCCGCCCATGCGAAGATTGGCCGGTATCTGGTGCCCGTATTGCTCATGAAATTTGAACTGTCCCGACCGCGAAAGGTTCCGCTTTGGTTAATAATTCCATTTCACACCAAGACGCTTAAGATTTGGTGACCATGTATTTGGTGGCGCGCATCCTCTTTCGCAATTGCGAAAAACCCTGTATGAGCCGCCCAACCGAAAGAGGCAGCGCCTTTTGGCCTGCTGCCTGCAACGCTCCCGAGACCACAACATGAAAATTCGTAATATCGCGATCATCGCGCACGTCGACCATGGAAAAACCACCCTCGTCGACCAGCTCCTGAAACAGTCCGGCTCGTTCCGCGACAACCAGCGCGTCGCCGAACGCGCCATGGATTCGAACGACTTGGAAAAGGAGCGCGGCATTACCATCCTGGCCAAGGCGACCTCGGTCGACTGGAAGGACACCCGCATCAACATCGTCGACACCCCCGGCCACGCCGATTTCGGCGGCGAAGTCGAGCGCATTCTGTCGATGGTGGATTCGGCCATCGTGCTGGTCGACGCCGCCGAAGGGCCGATGCCACAGACCAAATTC
>NZ_RZSX01000336.1:0-6367 GCF_004023105.1 Mesorhizobium sp. M5C.F.Ca.IN.020.32.2.1
GCGCAGCATGATCGGCAGCGAGATCAGGCCCATGGCGATGACGGAAGCAGCCACCACACCCGTGGTTGCGGCAAGCAGCGCACCGACGAAGATCACGGCATAGGCGAGGCCGCCGCGGATCGGTCCGAACAATTGGCCGATCGTATCGAGAAGGTCCTCGGCCATGCCCGATCGTTCGAGCACGATGCCCATGAACGTGAAGAACGGGATGGCCAGCAGCGTGTCGTTCGACATCACCCGGCTGCCGTAGAAATTGTCCGGCAGTGCGTGCAGCAGCGGCCAAGCGAGATTGATCGAGCCGCCCGAATAGGGCGACAGAAGGACACCGATAAAGAAGAACAGCAGGCCGTTGGCGGCGAGCGAAAACGCGACCGGGTAGCCGATCAGCAGGAAGATGACCAGCGAGGCGAACATGATCGGCGCCATGTTCTGGGCGATGAACTCGATCACGAGCGCACCTCTTCGGCGAGCGCCTTCGCTTCGAGTTCGGCCTGCTCATGGACCGATATGAATGGAGTGGGATCGTCCATGTCGCCGCGCATGATGGCTATCTTCTTGATGATCTCCGAGATGCCCTGGAGCGCCAGCAGGAAAAAGCCGACCAGCAGGATCGCCTTTGCCGGCCAGATAATCAGACCGCCGGAATTGTTCGACATTTCGCCGCTGCGAAACGACAGCGACACATAGGGAACGAAATAGATCACCATCAGGGTGACGAACGGCATCAGGAAAAAGAGGTGACCGAGAAGGTCGATCCAGTGCTGCACGCGGCGCGAGAACATGCCGTAAACGATGTCGATGCGGATATGGTCGTTCTGCTTCAGCGTGTAGGCAGCGGCCAGCATGAAGGCCGCGCCGAACAAATACCACTGCAGTTCCAGCCAGGCGTTCGACGACATGTCGAACGTCTTGCGGATGACCGCATTGGCGGCGCTGACCAGGATTGCCAGCAGGATCAGCCACGACACCCATCTGCCGATGAATTCGTTCACACGGTCAATGGTTCTGGATAGAGCGAGAAGCCCTGCCATGCATTCCTCCCTTTACGCATCGGCCCGAAATCGGTGTCGATTTTCGGAAAGCGCGTTGCGTGCTTCAAAGTATCAGCGGCGCGCCATCCCGCTTGTTTTCCGCCGCTTCGATGTGGCCCAACGGTATGCCGTGCGTGGCCCGGCGGGTCAACACAGGGCAGACCGAGTAAAACAATCTTGTGAGGTGAGGAAGGGGCTTGTGAGATGAGGAAGGGGCCAAACAGCGCCTGACGCAGCGCATGACCCCGAAAATGGGAATCGATTTTCGCTGGGATCATGCGCAAAATCAAAGTGCTACAGCGTCCTTTGCGCGTCCGAGAGGACGCGCGCGCTGTAGACGTCATGCAACCAAAGTCTACCCAGGCTTGGTACCGTCAGGCGATCTTGCCCTGATCGCGGCCGGTGCCGATCAGCACCAGCATGGCGACGAGGAACAGATACATCCAGCCATCGCGCCATTCGAGCGGAAAATAGCCGGCCCACAGCGATTCGGCCATGCCGAAAGCGGCAGCGCCAAGTGCTGCCCGCAACGGCGAGAGATAGCCGCCCACCGCCGTCACAAACAGGATTTTCAGCCCGTAGACCAACCCTGTGCCGAAGCTGATGTTACCGTAGTAGAAGGCGGCGAGCACGCCGGCCAGTGCCGCGCAAAGGCCGCCGAAAAGCACCGCACGCCGAAGCACCGCGCGAACATCGACGCCGCACATCGCTGCCGCCCTGGGATCGTCGGAGACGGCGCGCCAGCGCCGGCCGAAGCTTGATTGGGCAAACGCCCAGGCGGCGAGCCCGATAGTTGCCGCGACGACAGCGCAGTCGAGCAACTGGATGAGCGTCAGCGTGGCATTGAAATTGGCCCCTCGCGCAAAAATGATGGGCTGGGCCAGCATTGGCGGCAGCCACAGATCATGGGTGTCGGCGGCGATACGGCTGGCTTCCGACAGGGCCAGCAATATGCCGAGCGTCGTCACCACGATGGCGTTGGGCGAGCGGTCGGCCAACGGTTCGAAGATGCTTCGCGACAAGACACGGCTGAGCAGCGCCGCATAAAGGAACGCCGCAGCTACGCCGAGCGCGACGGATGCAAACAGCGTCAGCCACAGCACCTGATAGCCGAACGCCGCGGTGAGGATCATCGTATGCCCGCAAAAGGCGAACAGCGCCCCATAGGCAAGATTGGTGCGGTGCAGGATGCCGTTGGTCAGCACGTAGCCGAAGGCAAGCAATGCGTAGAGCGCGCCCGAATGCAGCCCGTTCAGAACCTGCTGGAACAAATAGAGCATGCAATGTCCTCGATGCATGCCCCGCAATCGGGGCGCAGCGGTTTGGGACGAACGACGTTCTCAAGACAAGGCAATGGCGATCGCCTCCGTGACGAGCGTTGCACCCGGAATCTAACTTGTCAAATGCCATTTATCGGTTAGATTCGCCATATGGTAGTATCCTGGACTCCGCACCGCTTCACCGGTGGCATGCTTGCGCTCGACACGGCGAACACCGTCGTCTTGCGGAACGATCCGGAGAAAACCTTCGACCGGCTCAAAGATCCGGCGGAGATCGCCCGCTTTGCCGAAGCGGCGAGCGAGTTTCGCGCCGCCGAGCTCGGCGGCAGGCCGCTCGTAGCGCCGACGCCTGAAAAGATCGCGCCGGTGGTGCTGTCGATCAGGGAGACGACCGATCGGCTGTTTCGCCGCGCGGTTTCGAAAGGTGCGATCACTACCGGAGACATGCCTGAATTCCTTGAAGCCTGCGCCGACGGACTCGCCCAAAGCCGCACCGAAATCGGGAGGCCCGGAAAACTATTCGGCAATCCGGCGACGCCGATTGCCTTCGAGGCGGCGCTTGCGGTCTCGGCGCTGTCGCTGCTGCGCGGCGACACAATCGCCAGGCTGAGGATATGTCCGAACTGCAGCTGGCTGTTTGTCGACAAAAGCCGCAATTCCAGCCGCCTCTGGTGCGACATGGCGGTGTGCGGCAACCGACAGAAGGCAAACCGATACTATCGCCGCCGGACCGCGGCGAGGGAGGTCACCAATGTCTAAAAGATACTCGCGCGCGATGATTGTCGTCGCGGCGTTGTTCGCGGTGGCCGCGCTCGGCGCCTGCCGTGACTCCGGCAAGGACCAGCTGTTCGCCATTTCCGGGAAGCTGTTCGAGTTCAACTACCGGCTGGGCATCGCCACCTATGTCATCACCCTCAATCCGTTGCGGCCGGTGGGTGAGGGACAGGTCGCCGTGGTCTCCTTCCAGAACCCGGCCGGTGGTGATCCGATCATCGTCACCCAGAAAATATGGCCGAAGCTGCCGCATGTAACGCTGACCAGCCCGCCGCTCACCTGCGTCGTAAAGGACAAGCCCTATACCGTGTCGATCCGCATCGAGGATCGCAGCGGCAACTTGCTGCAGAGTTTCGAGACGACACTGACGTCCTCGCTCGAGCAGTCGGTCCTGCCCGACCGGCCTCTCGTGGTCGGGCCAGTCTACGAGCTCAACAAGGACCTGGCAGGCCATGTCGACGGCAAGCTGCCCGGCGAACCGAAGCCCAGTTGCCCAAAGGCTGCATGATGCGTCACCAGCGGCACTGACCGCCGCCGGAATTTTCGTGCTCGGCTATCCTCCCCGACAGGCGTTTCGTGGCGCCACACGGCCGCGCATGGATCATTTGTTGCGCCTCGTCTGGCATCTTCGATTTTATTTGACCTCCCCGGCAAGGGAAGAAAGACTGTAGGCACTCGACTCCGACGTTGGCTGCGCACCTCTAGCCGTGGCCGCACAGGAAATGCCTGATGACGCTGTATGATGTCGCGCTCGACGACAAGTTCGACCTGGGGAAGGAGCGCATCTTCCTTTCCGGCGCGCAGGCGGTCATCCGCATGCTGCTGATGCAGCGCGCGCGCGACCGCAGGGCTGGCCTGAACACTGCCGGCTTCGTCTCCGGCTATCGCGGCTCGCCGCTCGGCGGCCTCGACATGCAGCTTTGGAAGGCCAGGAAGCAGCTCGCCCAGTCGGACATCGTCTTCCAGCCCGGCCTCAACGAGGAACTCGCGGCCACGGCCTGCTGGGGATCGCAGCAGGCCGAGTTGCTGGGCGAGGGCACGCATGACGGCGTCTTTTCGGTCTGGTACGGCAAGGGACCGGGCGTCGACCGCTCCGGCGACGTGTTCCGACATGCCAACCTCGCCGGCTCGGCTAGATATGGCGGCGTGCTTGCCCTGATGGGCGACGACCACATGGCCGAATCCTCGACCAACGCGCACGCGACCGAATTCCTGTTCGTCGACACTATGGTGCCGATCCTCAATCCGGCGGGGGTCCAGGAGATCATCGACTATGGGCTCTACGGCTTTGCCATGTCGCGTTTCGCCGGCACCTGGGCGGCGATCAAATGCGTCAAGGACAACATCGAGTCGACGGCTTCGGTCGATGCCGCACTCGAACGGCTTGATATCGTCGTCCCGGACTTCGACATGCCGCCTGGCGGCCTCAACATTCGCAACGAGATCGACATGCTCGGCCAGGAGGAGCGGCTGCATGAATATAAGCGCGCCGCCGCTTCGGCCTTCATCCATGCCAACGGGCTGAACCGGATCGTTTATTCCGGTGGACGTGCCCCGAAGCTTGGCATCGTCACCATCGGAAAGAGCTATCTTGACGTCCGCCAGGCGCTGGAAGACATCGGCGTCGACGAGGCCGCCGCCAATCGCATCGGGATCAGGCTGTTCAAGGTCGGCTGCCCATGGCCGCTCGACCTGCAACACATCGCCGACTTCGCTCGCGGCCTCGACACCATCGTCGTCGTCGAGGAGAAACGCTCGCTGATCGAGGTGCAACTGCGCGAAAACCTTTACGGCACCGCCATGCAGCCGGTCATCGTCGGCAAGAAGGACGAGCGCGGCGACGGGCTGTTCCCGGCCAAGGGCGCGCTCGATCCAAACGACATCGCCATAGCGCTCGGCGAGAGAATCTTGCGGACGATCGGTCCGTCGGACGAGATCGCCGCGCGGGTGGCGAAACTTCGCCAATTCCAGGCGATGCTCGCCGACACGTCAGATATCGCCTCGCGCACGCCCTTCTTCTGCTCCGGCTGCCCGCACAATTCCTCGACCAAGGTGCCCGACGGCTCGCTCGCCGCCGCCGGCATCGGCTGCCATTTCATGGCGCTTTGGATGGACCGCAACACCGTTGGTTTCACCGCCATGGGCGGCGAGGGCGCCCAATGGGTCGGCCAGGCGCCGTTCTCGAAGCGCGACCACATCTTCCAGAATCTCGGCGACGGCACCTACAACCACTCTGGTGCGCTGGCGATCCGCTTTGCATTGTCGACCGACGCCAACATCACCTACAAGATCCTCTACAACGACGCCGTCGCCATGACCGGAGGCCAGCCACACGAGGGTGGCCTGACCGTGGACATGATCGCCAGGCAGGTGCGGGCCGAGGGCGTCGAGCGTATCGCTATCGTCACCGACGAGCCGGACAAATATACCGGCAAGGTCGAATTCCCCGCCGGCGCCACCATCCATCACCGCGACGATCTCGACCTCGTCCAGCGCGAATTGCGCGCCGTTAAGGGCACATCCGTGCTGATCTACGACCAGACCTGCGCCGCCGAAAAGCGCCGCCGCCGCAAGCGCGGCACATTCCCCGATCCCGACAAGCGCGTCTTCATCAACGAACTGGTCTGCGAAGGCTGCGGCGATTGCGGGGTGCAGTCGAATTGCGTGTCGATCCAGCCGGTCGAGACTGAATTCGGCCGCAAGCGCAGGATCGACCAGTCGAGCTGCAACAAGGATTTCTCCTGCGTCAACGGCTTCTGCCCGTCCTTCGTCACCGTGCATGGCGCCAAGATCAGGAAGGCCGAGGGTATGGCCGGCACGACCGATCCGCTCGACGGCGTGCCCGCGCCCGCTGAATTTCCGCTCGGCGAACAGGGCTGGGCGGCGATCATCGACGGCGTCGGCGGCACCGGCGTCGTCACCATCGGCGCGGTGCTCGGCATGGCGGCCCATCTCGAAGACAAGGGCTGCGGCATGATCGACATGGCCGGCCTTGCCCAGAAGGGCGGCTCGGTGTTCACCCATGTCCGCATCGCGCGCAGCCCGGGCGATATCCACGCCATCCGCGTTTCGGCGGGGAAGGCAGACCTTGTGCTCGGCTGCGACCTCGTCGTGTCGGGCGCTCAAAAGGTGCTCGCCGCGGTGCGTGAGGGCCACACGATCTTCCTCGCCAACACCGCCGAGATCATGCCCGGTGAGGTTACCCGGTCGGCGGATTTCTCGCTGCCTGTCGAGCGGCTGAAAAAGGCGATCCGCACTGCCGCCGGCGACGACAAGGCGCAT
>NZ_RZSX01000337.1:0-6356 GCF_004023105.1 Mesorhizobium sp. M5C.F.Ca.IN.020.32.2.1
GATCAAACGGACCCAGCCGCTGGCGCGCGATGCCATGGCCTATGTTCTGGCCGGCGGCCGTGGCAGCCGCCTCAAGGAATTGACCGACCGGCGCGCCAAGCCCGCAGTCTATTTCGGCGGCAAGACGCGCATCATCGATTTTGCGCTCTCCAATGCGCTCAATTCCGGTATTCGCCGCCTCGGCGTCGCCACTCAGTACAAGGCACACTCGCTGATCCGCCACCTGCAGCGCGGCTGGAACTTCCTGCGTCCCGAACGCAACGAGAGCTTCGATATCCTGCCGGCCAGCCAGCGCGTGTCGGAAACGCAGTGGTATGAGGGCACGGCCGACGCGGTCTACCAGAACATCGACATCATCGAGGCCTACGGGCCCGAATACATGGTCGTCCTGGCCGGCGACCATATCTATAAGATGGATTACGAGCTGATGCTTCGCCAGCATGTCGACGCCGGTGCCGATGTCACTGTCGGCTGCCTCGAAGTGCCCCGCATGGAGGCGACTGGCTTCGGTGTCATGCATGTCGATGCCAAGGACACCATCATCTCCTTCATCGAAAAACCGGCCGATCCGCCCGGCATCCCCGATAAACCGGACTTTGCCCTGGCCTCGATGGGCATCTACGTGTTCAAGACCAAGTTCCTGATGGAGCAATTGCGCCGCGACGCGGCAGAGCCGGGCTCCAGCCGCGACTTTGGCAAGGACATCATCCCCTATGTCGTCGAGCACGGGAAGGCGATCGCCCATCGCTTCGCCAAATCCTGCGTGCGCTCGACCGCAGAGAACGAAGCCTACTGGCGCGATGTTGGGACCGTCGACGCCTATTGGGAAGCCAATATCGACCTCACCGACATCACGCCGGAGCTCGACCTCTACGACCGCGACTGGCCGATCTGGACCTATGCGGAGCTGAAGCCGCCGGCAAAGTTCGTGCATGACGAGGATGGCCGCCGCGGCTCGGCTGTGTCGTCGCTCGTCTCAGGTGATTGCATCGTCTCTGGTGCTTCGCTGAAGCGAAGCCTGATCTTCACCGGCGCGCGCATCAACTCCTATTCGACGCTCGAGGAAGTCGTCATGCTGCCCGACTGCCAGGTCGGCCGGAACGCAAGATTGAAGCGCGTGGTGATCGACCATGGCGTGAGGATACCGGAGGGGCTGGTGGTCGGCGAGGATCCCGTTCTCGACGCCAAGCGCTTCCGCGTTTCCGAAAAGGGCATCTGCCTCGTCACGCAGGCGATGATCGACAAACTGGGATTGCAATGAATGCAGGTTCTGTCGGTCACGCCCGAAATATTCCCTCTGATCAAAACTGGCGGGCTTGCCGACGTGACCGGCGCGTTGCCCGTCGCGCTCGCCGGCAAGGGCGTGACGATGCGCACGCTTGTTCCCGGCTATCCCCAAGTGATGGACACCTTCAAGAAGAAAAAACCCGTTCACCAATATCCGCTGCTGCAGGGCGGCAAGGCTTCGGTCCATGCTGTCCAGATTGCCGGGCCCGACCTGTTCGTGCTCGACGCGCCGCATCTGTTCGATCGCCCCGGCGGTCCCTATGGCAATGCCACCGGCGCCGACTGGCCGGACAATTGGCGGCGTTTCGCGGCCTTGAGCCAGGTTGGCGGCGACATCGCCGGCGGCGCCATCTCGGGCTACCAGCCGGACATCGTCCATGCCCATGACTGGCAATCGGCGATGACGCTGGCCTATATGCGCTACGGCAAGGCGGTCGGCACGCCGTCGATGATCACTGTCCATAACCTCGCTTTCCAGGGTCAGTTCGGCGCCGGCATCTTTGGCGAGCTTGGCTTGCCGGCGGCGGCCATGGCGCTCGACGGCGTCGAATATTATGGCGGCGTCGGGTTCCTCAAGGCCGGCCTGCAGGCCGCCTGGGCCATCACCACAGTCAGCCCGACCTATGCGCAGGAGATCCGCTCGCCGGAATTCGGCATGGGGCTCGATGGCCTCGTCAACATGCGATCCGTCGATCTCTATGGCATCGTCAACGGCATCGATACCGAGATATGGAACCCTGAAACCGACAAGCATCTCGTCTCGAATTACACGGCCAAGACATTGAAGGCGCGGCATCCCAACCGGACCGCGGTCGAAGATCGTTTCAATCTCGACCGCGACGACAGTCCGATCGTCTGCGTCATCAGCCGGCTCACCTGGCAGAAGGGCATGGACATACTGGCGACGGTGATCGACGGGATCATTGCGAGGGGCGCACGCCTGGCGATCCTGGGGTCGGGCGATGCCGGCCTCGAAGGCGCGCTGCTGGCCGCCGTCGCCCGCCATCGCGGTCGCATCGGCGTCGTTGTCGGTTACGACGAGGGACTGTCCCACACCATGCAGGGCGGCTGTGACGCCATCGTCATCCCGTCGCGTTTCGAGCCTTGCGGGCTGACGCAGCTCTACGGCCTGCGCTATGGCTGTGTGCCGGTCGTCGCCCGCACCGGCGGCCTTGCCGACACGGTCATCGACGCCAATGAAGCGGCCGTTTCGGCAGGTGTGGCGACCGGCTTCCAGTTCGCGCCCGCCGATGCCGGCGCCTTGCTGCACGCCATCCGCCGGTTGGTGGAAGCGCATGCCAGCCCCACGATCTGGACGTCGATGCAGCGGCAAGGCATGAAGGCCGATGTGTCGTGGGACAAAAGCGCAGAAAAATACCTTGAACTCTATCGCTTGCTGCTTTCGAAAAGGGCTGTCTGACGCATGATACGCACCGTCGCCACCAAACCCTACTTAGACCAGAAGCCCGGCACTTCCGGGCTGCGCAAGAAAGTACCGGTGTTCCAGCAGGAGCACTATGCCGAGAACTTCATCCAGTCGATCTTCGATGCGTTGGACGGGTTCGAGGGCAAGACCCTGGTGATCGGCGGCGACGGCCGCTTCTACAACCGCGAAGTTATCCAGAAGGCCATCGCCATGGCGGCGGCAAACGGCTTCGGCAAGGTGATGGTCGGACAGGGCGGCATCCTGTCGACGCCAGCAGCGTCCAATGTCATCCGCAAATACAAAACCTTCGGCGGCATCATCCTGTCGGCCAGCCACAATCCGGGCGGCCCGCACGAGGATTTCGGCATCAAATACAATGCCGACAATGGCGGGCCGGCGCCGGAAAAGCTGACCGACGCGATCTTCGCCAAGACCAAGGTGATCTCCAGCTTCAAGATCGCCGACATCGGCACGGTCGATCTCGACACGATCGGCACCGTCGAGGCGGGCGGCATGACGGTCGAGGTGATCGACCCGGTCGCCGACTATGCCGAGCTGATGGAAAGCCTGTTCGATTTCGATGCCTTGCGTGCGTTGTTCAAATCGGGTTTCCGCATGCGCTTCGACGCCATGCATGCCGTGACCGGTCCCTATGCAAAAGAGATTCTGGAAAACCGGCTCGGCGCGCCGAACGGTACCGCCCGCAACTTCATCCCTCTGCCCGATTTCGGCGGCCACCACCCAGACCCCAACCTGGTCCATGCCAAACACCTCTATGACGAGATGATGGGACCGGATGCGCCGGATTTCGGCGCTGCTTCCGACGGCGACGGCGATCGTAACCTGATCATCGGCAAGGGCATTTTCGTCACCCCGTCGGATTCGGTGGCCATGCTCGCCGCCAACGCCCATCTGGCACCGGGCTACAAGGCCGGGCTGAAAGGCATTGCGCGCTCGATGCCGACCAGCGGCGCGGCCGATCGCGTCGCCGAAAAGCTCGGCATCGGCATCTATGAAACGCCGACCGGCTGGAAATTCTTCGGCAACCTGCTCGATGCCGACATGGCAACGATCTGCGGCGAGGAAAGTGCGGGAACCGGCTCCAACCATGTCCGCGAAAAGGACGGGCTGTGGGCCGTACTTTTGTGGCTCAATATCCTTGCTGCCCGGGGCGAAAGCGCCAAGCAGATTGTCACCGAGCACTGGGCCGCCTATGGCCGCAATTACTATTCGCGCCACGACTATGAGGAGGTCGAGACCGACCGCGCCAATGCGCTGGTCGACGAATTGCGGACGAAACTCGCATCACTGCCCGGCACCAGCGTGCGTGGCATGAAGATCGCCAGCGCCGATGATTTCGCCTACCACGACCCGGTCGACAGCTCGATAGCCAAGAACCAGGGCATCAGGGTGCTGTTCGAAGGCGGATCGCGCGTCGTCTTTCGTCTCTCCGGCACCGGCACCTCGGGCGCGACGCTGCGCCTCTATATCGAGCGCTACGAGCCGGACACGTCCAGGCACGATCTCGACACGCAGGAGGCGCTTGCCGATCTGATTGCGGCAGCCGATGATATTGCCGGGATTCGCAGCCATACCGGCCGCGCCAAGCCGAGCGTGATTACCTGATGCCATCTAGACCATGATCCCGAACCGACGGTCCGCGTCAGCGAAAAGTGGGAGCCGGTTTTCGGAAAGGATCATGGTCAAACAGGAAGATAGAATACCGGCCGGTTATCGGCCGCGACTTGGCGGATTCGTCGGGCAAGGTGGCATTCGCTTTGCCGTATGGTCGTCTGCGGCCAGCCGGCTCTGGGTCTCAATCTTCGATGAGCAGGGTAACAGGGAGATCGACCGGCTCGAACTCCGGCCGGAAGGCGAGGGCGTTCACGCGCTTTTCGTTGCCGGCCTCGCTGCCGGCACCCGATACGGGTTTCGCGCCGATGGCGACTATGCGCCCGAGAAAGGGCCCTGGTTCGATCCCGACAAGCTGCTGGTCGACCCATATGCCGTCGAGATCGACAGGCCTTATGTCTATGACATCAGGCTCGCCGCACGACGGGGCGAGGGCACCGATACCGCGCCGCTGCTGCCGAAAGCGATTGCCGCCACCCTGCCGCAACCGGTGCCTGCCTTGCCGCCGCTATTCCAGCCCGGTGGCCTGATCTACGAAGTGCCGGTGCGCGCCTTCACAATGCTGCATCCGGACATCCCGAAGCCCCAGCGCGGAACGATTGCAGCTCTTGGCCATCCGGCCATCGTCGAGCACCTGAAAAAACTCGGGGTCGGGGCGGTCGAACTGATGCCGGTGACGGGATCGATCGATGAGCGGCATCTGCCGCCGCTCGGGCTGCGTAATGCCTGGGGCTACAACCCCGTGACCTTCATGGCGCTCGATCCGCGCCTGGCGCCCGGCGGTCTCGCGGAATTGAGGCAGACGGTCGCCACGCTGCGTGAGGCCGGCATCGGCGTCATCCTCGACCTCGTCTTCAACCACACCGGCGAAAGCGACAGGCTTGGGCCGACGCTGTCGCTGCGCGGCCTCGACAGCAGCACCTACTTCCGGCATTGGCCGGACGGCAGCTTGGCTAACGACACCGGCACCGGCAACACGGTCGCTTGTGATCATCCGATCGTCCAGGAAATGGTCCTCGACACGCTTCGTTACTTTGTCCGCCATGCTGGCGTCGACGGTTTCCGCTTCGATCTGGCGCCCATTTTGGGTCGGGTCGATGGCGTATTCGACGCGGCGGCACCGTTGCTTATGGCTATTCGGAACGACCCGGACCTTATTGACAGGGTGCTGATCGCTGAGCCTTGGGATATCGGCCCGGACGGCTATCAGCTTGGCAATTTTGCGCCGCCCTTCCTCGAATGGAACGACAAATATCGCGACGACATCCGCCGGTTCTGGCGCGGCGATATCGGCATGGTCGGCGCGCTGGCGACCCGGCTTGCCGGCTCGTCCGACGTGTTTGCCAAGCCAGGCCAGCAGACAAGCCGCAGCGTCAATTTCATCGCCGCGCATGACGGCATGACGCTGGCCGACATTGTTGCCTACGAGCACAAGCACAATGAGGCCAATGGCGAGCAGAACCGCGATGGCCACGACGACAACTTGTCCTGGAACAATGGCGTCGAGGGTGAGACCGGCGACCGGGGGATCGTTGCGGCCCGTTTCGATGACCAGTGTGCGCTGCTCGCGACACTGTTTGCCTCGCGCGGCACGGTCATGCTGACCGCCGGCGACGAATTCGGCCGCACCCAGAAGGGCAACAACAATGCCTATGCGCAGGACAACGAGATCACCTGGCTCGACTGGACCGGGCGTGACCAAGCGTTGGAACAATGCGTCGTTTTGCTCGCCGCGATGCGTCGTTCCATGCCGGCGCTTTCCGACACGCGCTTGCTGACCGGAGAGCCGCGGCCCGGGTCAGAGATACCGGATGTCATCTGGCTCACTGAAACCGGCATGCCGCTCGATGAGGCAGGCTGGCACGATTCGGGGCGGTACCGCCTGATCATGATGCTCGGCGGCGATGATTGCCGCCTTGCCGTGGTCATCAATGGCGATCGCCGGGCGTGTATGTTCACGCTGCCGGAGCGCGACGGATTTCGCTGGGAGCCAGCCATCGAAACACCGGAC
>NZ_RZSX01000338.1:0-6345 GCF_004023105.1 Mesorhizobium sp. M5C.F.Ca.IN.020.32.2.1
GCCATTGTAGCGCTGGAAGATCAGCGAGGCGTTGGTGCCGCCGAAGCCGAAGGAATTGGACAGCGCCACGTCGATCTGGCGGGAGCGCGGCTTGTGCGGCACCAGGTCGATCGCCGTCTCTCGCTCCGGGTTGTCGAGATTGATGGTGGCCGGCGCGATGTTGTCGCGAATGGCGAGGATCGAAAAGATCGCCTCGGCGGCGCCCGCCGCACCCAGAAGATGGCCTATCGACGACTTGGTCGACGACATCGATATTTTCGACGCGGCGTTGCCGACCAGCCGCTCGACGGCGCCGAGCTCGATCGTGTCGGCCATGGTCGAGGTGCCGTGCGCATTGATGTAGTCGACGTCTGCGGGCGTCAGCTTGGCCCGGTTCAGCGCCGCAACCATGCAGCGGAAGGCGCCGTCGCCATCTTCGGCCGGCGCGGTGATGTGGTAGGCATCGCCGGTCAAGCCGTAACCGGTGACCTCGGCATAGATCTTGGCGCCGCGCGCCTTGGCGTGTTCCAGCTCCTCCAGAATGACGACGCCGGCGCCCTCGCCCATGACGAAGCCGTCGCGGTCACGGTCATAGGGACGCGAGGCCGTTTCCGGAGCTTCGTTGCGGTCGGTCGACAGCGCCCGGCAAGCGGCGAAACCGGCGATCGACAGCCGGGTCACCGGCGCTTCCGCGCCGCCTGCGACCATCACGTCGGCATCGCCCCACATGATCAGCCGAGCTGCATCGCCGATGGCATGCGCGCCGGTGGAGCAAGCGGTGACGACGGCGTGGTTGGGGCCTTTCAGCCCATGCCGGATCGAAACCTGACCGGAGACGAGATTGATGATCTGGCCGGGGATAAAGAACGGGCTGATGCGGCGCGGACCGCGCTCCTTCAGGATCATCGCGTTCTCGGCGATGCCTTCGATGCCGCCGATGCCGGAGCCGATCAGCACGCCGGTGGCGCACTGCTCCTCATGGGACTTCGGCGCCCACCCCGAATCCTTCAGCGCCTCGTCGGCGGCCGCGATCCCGTAGAGGATGAAGTCACCGATCTTGCGCAGTTCCTTCGGCTCGAGAACGGCCTCGGGATTGAAGGTGGCGTTCTCACCATTGCCGCGGGGAACGACGTGGGCGACCTTGCAGGCAAGATCCTCCACCTCGAACTCGGTGATGCGCTTGGCTGCGCTGCGGCCGGTCAGGAGCTCCTTCCAGCCATGCTCGAAACCCACGCCGAACGGCGAAAGCAGCCCAAGGCCCGTGACGACGACACGCCTCATCGCAGGTCCTCCTCGCTGGTGACTGCAAATAGCGTCAGGCCGAAGCCTTATCGATGTACTTCACCGCATCGCCAACAGTCAGGATGGTTTCGGCCGCATCGTCCGGGATCTCGACGCCGAATTCTTCTTCGAACGCCATGACGAGTTCGACCGTGTCGAGACTGTCCGCGCCCAGATCATCGATGAAGCTCGCCTGCTCCGTCACCTTGTCGGCATCGACGCCAAGGTGCTCGATAACGATCTTCTTGACGCGCTCTGCGGTGTCACTCATTTGGGCATCCTCGTCTTTTGTTTGTCTGTCTTCGTTAGCGGGCGGAATGCCGCTAATCAAGCTGAAAGATGGTCCTGTCGGAAACGCAACGGCACCGGACCGGTTTTTGCCCGAACCGCCGGGTTGCGGGCCGCATTACACGAAAATAGGCCTGGGTCCAAGGCGAAAAGGGGTGTTTTCCCGCAACTGTCAAATCATCGCCATGCCGCCATTCACGTGAATGGTCTGGCCGGTGACATAGGCAGCTTCGTTGGAAGCGAGATAGGCGACGGCCGAAGCGACTTCGGCGCTGGTGCCCATGCGCCGTGTCGGGATCGCCGCCATGATCGCATCTTTCTGCTTGTCGTTGAGCTTGTCGGTCATCGCCGATTCGATGAAGCCGGGGGCGACGCAGTTGACCGTGATTTTGCGGGTGGCGATCTCCTGCGCCAGCGACTTGGAAAAGCCGATCATGCCGGCCTTGGAGGCGCAGTAATTGGTCTGGCCGGGATTGCCGGTGACGCCAACCACGGAGGTGATGTTGATGATGCGGCCATGCCGGCGCCGCATCATCGGATGGGTGAGTTCGCGGGTCAGCCGGAACACGGCGGTCAGATTGACCTCGAGCACCGTATCCCAGTCGGCGTCCGCCATGCGTACGAACAGACCGTCCTTGGTGATGCCGGCATTGTTGACGAGAATGTCGACGCCTTCGAGATCGGCCTCGACCTTCTGGCCGAGCGCCTTGACCTCGTCGCGATTGGAAAGGTTCGCCGGGAACAGCTTGACCCGGTCGCCGAGTTCGGTCGCCAGCGTCTCCAGCTTTTCGACGCGGGTGCCGTGCAGGCCGACGACGGCGCCCTGCGCATGCAGCACCCTGGCGATCGCCTCGCCGATGCCTCCCGATGCGCCTGTGACGAGGGCCTTGCGGCCGGTCAATTCGAACATGTCTTGTCTCCTGATCTAAGAGAGAACACCCTCCACTGGCGGGGTCGAATCTCGGTTGGTTATGCGAGCGCCGCCAGCGCCGCGTCGACATCCGCCGGCGTGCCGACGGCGCCGGTAGCCATATCGCGGTTGATGCGCCGCGCCAGTCCCGACAGCACCTTGCCGGCGCCCACCTCGTAAAGCGTCGCAATGCCATTCGCGCCGAACCATTCCACCGTTTCGCGCCAGCGCACGCGGCCGGTCACCTGTTCGACCAGACGGCGGGCGATTGCGTCCGGATCGCTGGACGGAGTGACCGACACGTTGGAGACCACGGGCACGAACGGCGCGTTCTTCGTGACATCGCCCAATGCCTCGCGCATGACCTCGGCCGCCGGTGCCATCAGCGCCGAATGGAAGGGCGCCGAGACCTGCAGCATCAGCGCCCGCTTGGCGCCCTTTTCCATGCACAGTCTCGCCGCCAGTTCGACCGCCGCGCTGGCACCGGAGATCACCAGTTGGCTACCGCCATTGTCGTTGGCGATCTGGCAAACTGAATCTTTGGCCGCTTCAGCGCAGGCGTCTTCGACATCGGCCTGTTCCAGCCCGATGATCGCCGCCATGGCGCCTTCACCGGCCGGCACAGCCGCCTGCATGGCATTGCCGCGGATACGCAAGAGCCGGGCCGCATCGGCCACCGAAACGAAACCGGCGGCGGCAAGTGCCGAATATTCGCCGAGCGAGTGGCCGGCGACATAGGCGACCTTGTCCCTCAGCGAGAGGCCGCGCGATTCCAGCGCCCGGATCGCGGCGAGCGACACAGCCATCAGCGCCGGCTGGGCATTGGCGGTCAGCGTCAGCCTCTCTTCCGGCCCTTCCCAGATCAGCTTCGACAGGTTTTCACCAAGCGCCTCGTCGACCTCTTCGAAGATATTCCGCGATTCCGGAAAAGCGTCCGCGAGGTCCTTGCCCATGCCGACAGCCTGGCTGCCCTGTCCCGGAAAGGTGAATGCGACGGCCATGTGTGGCTCCCAAGCGGCTGATTTTCCCTGCCTGTGACGCAAGGCGGGCGGGCAAGTCAAGTCCGCTGGCAGCCCGACGCGGGTCGCTCCGGCTCGGTATCGCTGGCCGAGTACCTGTTCCAAAAGGCTTTTTTTCGATCACTCATGATGAAAATCGCTCACGATTCGTTTGCTGGCTCTTCTTATTTCAGCCACAGGCGTTAGCTTTTCGTGACATATCGATGACAGCTCAATGACACTTTTGTGTATGGTCGGGGGAATTGTAAGGTGGCAAGGACTAGGAAAGGCGTTGGCAAAGCCGCGCCACAGTTTCTGGAAGGCGATCCGGCCACCGGCTATCTGCCGGGCCGGAAATGGCCTGTCATCCGCTATGGCCTCGTCAGCCTTCTCGCCGCCACCATCCTGGTTTTTGCGATCGAACTGATCGTGCGCGGCGACTTTGCCGGCACCGTCGCCTTCTTCCTGCAGCCCTTCAAGCCGGGCTGGACCACCATCATCATCTTTGCGCTTATCCTGATCGGCCTCGACGCCGTGCTCGGCCGCAGCCACCAGAGCCTGATGATCGTCGCGCCGCTGACGCTGGCGCTGGCCTTTGTCGGCCATCAGAAATCGCTCTATCTCGGCGATCCGCTCTATCCGACCGATTTCCTCTATTCACGCCAGATCGTGGCGCTGATGCCGCTGCTGGTGCGCGAACGTCCGGGAACCGCCATCGCTCTGGCGATCGGAATCGTTGGCAGCCTGTCGCTGCTCGTTTATGGCTGGCGGCTCTGGCGCCGCCGGGTACCGGCGCTTAGCCGCAAGGGTCGCCTGGCCCGGCTGACATTGACCGTGCCGTTGCTCGCCTTCTTCGTCTCGATCATGGATTACGCGACCTTCTCGTGGACGCGGGACCGGCTGCAGATCATCCCGATCATGTGGGACCAGAAGGAAAACTACGCCTCCAATGGCTTCGCGCTCGCCTTCGCGCTCAACGTGCCGATGGCGCATGTCTCGGCGCCTGCCGGCTACTCCGACAAGTCGATCGCAGCGATCGACAGGCCTGACGTGACGGCCTCGGTGCCGGCCGAGAAGCCCGACATCATCATCGTCATGAGCGAATCATTCTGGGATCCGACCGAACTGCCCGGCGTCAACATCACGCCCGATCCGATTCCCACTGTGCGGGCGCTGCGCTCGGGCTACATGTTCTCACCCGAATTCGGCGGCATGACCGCCAATGTCGAATTCGAGGCGCTGACCGGCTTTTCCAACGCCTTCCTGCCGGCCGGCAGCATCCCCTACCAGCAATATGTCCGCGCGCCGGTGCCGTCGATGGCGACGTTCCTGAAGAGCCAGGGCTATGAGACGCGCGCCATCCATCCGGGCACGAGCTGGTTCTGGAACCGCACGCCGGTCTATGCGGATTTCGGCTTCGACGACTTCAAGTCGGAAGAAAATATGCCATATCTCGAAAAGCGCGGTCCGCTGGCCTCGGACGCGGCGATGACCGACGAGATCATCCGCGAGGCCGATGCCACCGACGATCCGCTCTTCTTCTTCGCCGTCAGCCTGCAGAATCATGGACCCTACGAGCCGAATCGCTACTACAATCCGACCCACAAGGTGCAGGCGCCGACCAGCCAGTGGGCAAAGGATTCACTGCTGAGCTTCACCGAGGGTGCATCCGACGCCGATAAGGGCCTCGAGCGCCTTGTCGAATGGGCGAAGAACCGCCAACGGCCGACAGTCATCGCCTTCTTCGGCGACCATCTGCCGCCGCTCGGCCCGGTCTATGTCGAGACCGGCTTCCTCAAAGATAATGTCGCGCCGCGCAAAGAGCCGCCTGACCAGATGCTGCTGCATCACCAGACCCCGCTGGTCGTATGGTCGAACCGCACCGGGCCGGCCGCGGACATGGGCGCGGTAAGTCCGGCTTTCCTGCCCTACCATATCCTGACCACGGCCGGGATCAGCCATCCCTATTACACCGGCTTCCTCGGCCAGATGCGCGAGCGCTACAGCGTCGTCGATCGTAATTTGTTGATGAAGCCGACGGGCGAGGACACGCCCGACTGGGCGCGACAGAAGAAGATCGATCCGGCCATTCGCGATTTCCGTCTGCTGCAATACGACATGATGTTCGGCAAGCGCCATGCGGCGCCCGATTTCTTCCCGGAAACGGTGAACAAGCGCGTCCCGCATACAAGCTGAAGATGCCGCGACGTATCGTCCTTGGAGCGGCGGGTTTTCGGCTCGCCCTTGCCTTGCGGTCAAATTCCTGTATAGACGCCCGCAATCTGCCGGTCCTTGCTGGGGGCTGAACGGAGGGCCGGAGGTTTTTCGAAAACCTTCGTGTGGAGCCAGAAGCGCTTCCGCCTCCCGTGTCTCCGCTCTCGACCGTCTCGTCATGCTCCTTTCTTCCCCGCCCCTTCTAGGATCGGCGGGTCAGAGAAGTTGCAGAGGCTTTTGCCGCGGGAACCGGGAGAGAAACGAAGAAAGGCAAAGAACAATATGGCTCTTTACGAACATGTGTTTCTTGCCCGGCAGGACCTCTCGCAGCAGCAGGTCGATGCGCTTGTCGAACAGTACAAGGGCGTCATCTCCGCGAATGGCGGGTCCGTCGGCCGGGTCGAGAACTGGGGACTGAAGTCCCTCACCTACCGGGTCAACAAGAACCGGAAGGCATACTATACGCTGATGGACATCACCTGCCCGCCGGCCGCGCTCAACGAGATGGAGCGCCAGATGGGCCTGTCCGAGGATGTGCTGCGTTTCCTCACCATCAAGGTCGATGCACATGAGGAAGGCCCGTCGGCGATGATGCAAAAGCGCGAAGAGCGCTCGGAACGCGGCGGCTTCGGCGACCGTGACCGCGGCCCACGCTCGTTCGGCGACCGCGATCGC
>NZ_RZSX01000339.1:0-6315 GCF_004023105.1 Mesorhizobium sp. M5C.F.Ca.IN.020.32.2.1
GGTTCGAATAGCCGTAGCGTTCGCCATTCAACTCGTCGCGCCAGTCGATATGGGCGTCGATCTGCAGGATCCAGACCGGCCCGTGATCCGCAAAGCCGGCGATGAAGGGAATGGGCACGGAATCGTCGCCGCCGAGCAGGATTGGCACGGCCGGCAATGCCAGGACCTCGCGCGTCTTCGCCTCGATCCGGGCCCGGTTGCCGGCATTGTCATGAATGGTGGTGGGGATATCGCCGGCGTCGATGCAACAGATCGGCTTACCGTCAAACAGCGGGCCGCCGAGATCGAAATCCCAGTGCTCGACGAGCGCGGCATCGTCCTGGCTTGCAGCGCGGATGGCTTGGGCGGCCAGGGCATAGCCGCTGCTGTCCTTGCCCGGATAGGTGCTGCCGTGACCGGCTCCGAAGATCACTGCACGAGGCATCCGGCCATCGGCGAGGCGTTCGGGAAAGCCGAGAAAAGGAGGAGATGCGGTCATTTCTTGATGGTCTTAATGATGGTTAGCTGAATTTCGGTGTTGGGTGGTAGGTTGGGGTCGTTTGCGGTAGGCGCGAAATCCTAGCTAAGCCAATCGATGCAAAATTCAGAGAGCTTTCGTTCGGTTCACACGTTATTTTCCACCATCCGAAAGTCGCATAAGATAGATTATGGAACTGAGATGCGGTTTTGATTCCGTGCTTTCGGCCCAACCGCAGTTCCTTGTTCCCTAAGCGGAACTGCGGTTGATAGCGTGGCGTCTCCTGGGACGCACACAGGCTCCTACGCCGCTTGCGGCACGCATGCCTCGCAGATTGCCGCGATGTGCCGGTGGTCGGATAGCGTGGCGTCTCCTGGGACGCACACAGGCTCCTACGCCGCTTGCGGCACGCATGCCTCGCAGATTGCCGCGATGTGCCGGTGGTCGGTGCCGCAGCAGCCGCCCAGGATGCGCATCGTCGGAAACGAAGCTCTCAGCCCGCTGTAGCGCCGCCCGAGATCGTCCGGGTCACCCGCGTCGAGCGTCTCCGATTCGTCCAGTTCGGCATGGCTTTTGGCCGAAGCATTCGCCTTCACGCCATAGACGCGATCGAGCCAGCGCTCGCCCTTTTTCAGCGCCTGCATGAAATGCGTCGGATGGGCGCAGTTGATCATATAGTAGGCCGGCGCACCGACCGTGGCATCGTCAACCCTGTCTATCGCCTCGCCGAGCGCCATGCCGGTCACCAGCTTCCCGTCGGTCTCAACGGTGAACGAGATCATGCAGGGCATCGCATGCGCTTTGGCCGCCCGCGCCACGCCGATCGCCTCGTGGAAATTGGTGAGCGTATAGGCCGCCACCATGTCGGCCTC
Source organism: Mesorhizobium sp. M5C.F.Ca.IN.020.32.2.1 (assembly GCF_004023105.1). Lineage (NCBI taxonomy): Bacteria > Pseudomonadati > Pseudomonadota > Alphaproteobacteria > Hyphomicrobiales > Phyllobacteriaceae > Mesorhizobium > Mesorhizobium sp. M5C.F.Ca.IN.020.32.2.1. The sequence continues at coordinate 1,330 of NZ_RZSX01000339.1, forward strand.
GGTCCGTGCGAAACTCTCGATCTGCGCGGCGTGATACGCCTCCGCCTCGTTGGCGTCCATATTGCCAGCTTTGTAGCCATCGCCGCGCGGCCCGATCGCGCCGCTGATGACGCAAGGCGTTTCGGCGGTCCCGAACTCGTTGCGCAGGTCGAGAAGAAGCTCAATCGAGCTCTCGTTGACGGCCCGCAGCGCTTCCGGCCCGTAGCCGAGCAACGTTCCCCAATCGGGGTTGGCCCGCCACGTCGGCGTGTCGAGAATGAAGCCGGTTCCGCTTCTGCGCGCAATGGTCAGATAGCGGACGTAATATTCCCTCAGCTTCTGCCGGCCTTCAGGCGTTGCCATCAGCGTGAAGGAAGCAAAATGCGGAAGGTCGAGGCCTTCGTGAAAGATGAGGGTCGTTTCCATGCCGCCATCGCTCAGGAATGTTCTGTTGGCGAGTTGCGGCAGATTCTGGCGGTACTTGGCCATGTGTGTCTCCAGTGGTAAGATGACACCGTGCCGCCCTGGTGGCGGCCGGTTGGGAATAGCCAAGTTTTAGCAGCACGTGCCGCCGGTGCGGTAGAAGGCTTGTGGTCCGGTACTCCACCGAAGCGGAAACCGCAGCAACTACAGACGGATAGCTGCGCTGGGTCGGTCGTATTGCTATCGGTGCCGATGTTGGCGGGTGTGAAAACCAAACCGCCGGTACAGTTGATTTGAGGGCATTCGGTCATGCGCAAGGGTGCGGAAACGCGCGAACGCATTCTGGAGATCGCCGAGGCCTCGGTGCTCGCCAAGGGGTTCGGTGCGACTTCCATTGAGGAGGTGATCGCCGAAGCCGGCATCACCAAGAGCGGCTTCTTCTATCATTTCAAGGACAAGAACGAACTCGCCCGCGCCTTGATGCTGCGCTACGTCGAGGAGAATGACCGCATCTTCGATGAGGTGTTTCACCGCGGCCGGCAACTGTCCGATGATCCGTTGCAGTCCTTCCTGATCACGCTCAAGCTGCTTGCAGAGCTGATGGGTGACCTGCCGAACGGCCACCCCGGCTGCCTGATCGCGACGTTCACCTATCAGGAGCGCCTCTTCGACCGCAACGTTCGCGACATCGCCGCCGACGCCGTACGTTCCTGGAACGGGCGTTTTCGCGATGCGCTGAACGAGATCGCGACCGTTTATCCTGCCCGCAAAGGCATGGATCTCGACGACGTGGCCATCATGTTCTCCTGTGTGATCGATGGCGGTATCATCATGTCGCGGGGACTCGGCGATCCCCGTGTCCTCGGACGCCAGATCCTCGCCTTCCGAAGCGTCGTAAAGATGCTGTTTGCGCCGGCTGCGCCCAACATCATGCTGCCAACCGCCCCCACCGCCATCGCCGCCGAATAGGGTCCGGCACGTTCGAGTCAGGCTGCCAGGGTCGCTACGACAGCTTGCGCTGCTTTGACCATTGCATGTGGCTCGGCGGCGAACACTGCGTCGTGCGCGCCGGCCGCTGCTCATACCCGGTCGAAATCGAGCAGCGTTTTGTCGGCGAACGCCGGGATCGCGATCAGGTGGCCGATCGGCGCTACGCCGCCAATGGCAAAGCCGGTTTCGTCGCGGATCTGCCGCGGGTCGGCGCGCTCCAGCGGCTCGCCGGTCAGTGCGGCAGCCTTGGCTAGATCCAGCTGATTGGAGCCGGAAACCAGGAAGAGAAACAGCTTTCCGCTAGCTTGTCCTTGGAAAACCAACGATTTGACAATCTGTGCAACGGTGCAGCCGCATTGCGCGGCGGCTTCCTCGGCGGTGCGTGTCGAGGCGCCCATGCGTCTGATTTCGATGTCGAGGCCAGCATCGGCTGCTGCCTTGGTCACGCGATCGATGCTGCCAGCCATGAAGAACCGAACCTATCATGCTGTTTCAAAATTGATTTCGATCATCATACCATCATAGGCTGGCTCGACATCGGCCGGCGTCTCCGCCATCACCGTGGCGTAGTCGAGCGGCACATGCATATGCGTCAGCACGGCCTTTTTCGGCGCAAGTTTTTCGATCCAGTCGAGTGCTTGGCCGAGCGAAAGATGGCTCGGATGCGTCCTGTATTGCAGCGCGTCGATGACCAGCATGTCCAGACCGCGCAGCCGTTCGGCCGTAGCGTCGGGGAAATCGCTGATATCGGGGCAATAGGCGAGCCCGCCGATACGAAAACCAAGCGATATGATGTCGCCATGGATTTGCGGCAGCGGCTCGAGGGTGAGGGCACCCCCCTCGCCTTCGATCACCACCGGCCTGGCGTGGTCGATGATATGGGGCTCGACGATGGGCGGGTAGGAACTGCCTAGCGGTGTTTCGAAACAATAGCCGAACGCTTCCCGTAACCGCAGCATGGTGGGCTGGTCGGCGTGGATATCGATCAGATGACGCTGCTCGAGCACGAAGCCGCGCAAATCGTCGATGCCGTGGATATGGTCGGCATGCGGATGCGTATAGACGACCGCATCGATGCGCCTGACCGCTGCCAGCAGCATCTGCTCGCGGAAATCCGGCCCGGTGTCGATGACGACGGTGGTCTTGTCGCCGTTTGCCGCGATCCGCTCGACGAGCGCTGCGGTGCGCATGCGCCGGTTCCTCGAATTGGCCGGATCGCAATTGCCCCAGTCGCCGGTAATGCGGGGCGTGCCCGGCGATGAGCCGCAGCCGAGAATGGTGAGGCGCAGCCGGTCGCTCATGCGTCAGGTGCTCAGCGCGCTTGGGCGCGGCATCTTACTGAACAGCCGGAAGAAATTGTCCGTGGTGACGTCAGCGATCTCGGCCTCGCTGACGCCGATCGTTTCGGCCAGCACCTTGGCTGTATGCGCGACATAGGCAGGCTCGTTGCGCTTGCCGCGAAACGGTATCGGCGCGAGGTATGGCGCGTCGGTTTCGACCAGCAGGCGGTCACGTGGCACATCGGCGGCGATGGCGCGCAGCTCGGCCGAATTCTTGAAGGTCAGGATGCCGGAAAAGGAAACATAGCCGCCGAGCGCCACGCCGACTTCGGCCAGCCTGCGCCCGGACGAAAAACAGTGCAGGATGAAGGGGAAGGCGCCCTTCCCTGTTTCATCCTCGAGGATATCAGCCATGTCGCTGTCGGCGTCGCGCGAATGGATGACCAGCGGCATGCCCGTCTCGCGCGCGGCGGCGATATGGGTTCGAAAACCCTGCGCCTGGGCAACGCGCGGCGCATGATCGTAAAAGTAATCGAGCCCGGCCTCGCCGATCGCCACCACTTTGCGATGAGCGGATAGCCGGACAAGATCCTCGACAGTCACATCAAGCTCTTCGGCGGCGTTGTGCGGATGGGTGCCGACCGAGCAATACACTTCGTCGAAAGGTTCAGCGATCTCAAGTACTTGTTGGAACCGCTTCACACGCGTCGAGATCGTCACCATACGACCGATTCCGGCGGCCAAGGCGCGGGCGACGATGGCCGACCGCTCCTCTGCGAAATCCGGAAAGTCGAGATGGCAGTGACTGTCGACCAACATCAGACGCTTGCATCCGTCTGCTCGACATAGCGTGGAAACACCGGTTCCGGCGCCGGCAGAGCCGTACCTGAAACCAGCGCGTGACCCTCGGCGACATGCGCGAAATCGCGGCTGTCCGCCGGCACCGCCAGCAGGTCGAGCAGCTTTGCCGCCGAGGTCGGGACGACGGGCTGGCAAAGGATCGCGATACGCCGGATCACCTCGGCTGTCGTCCACAGCACCGTTTCCATGCGCGCAGGATCGGTCTTCTTCAGCGCCCACGGCTCCTGCCCCGCGAAATAGCGGTTGGCTTCGGCCACCACGCCAAAGATCGCCGCCAGCGCCAGATGGATGCCCTGTTCGGCCATCGTCCTGCGCGCGGTGACAAGGGCAGCACTTGCCTGGTCGAGGATCGCCTTGTCGGCATCGTTCGGTTCACTGCGCTTCGGCACCATGCCGCCGCAGTTCTTGGCGATCATTGACAGCGAGCGCTGCGCCAGATTGCCGAGATCGTTGGCGAGGTCGGCATTGGTGCGGTTGACGATGGCCTCGTGGCTGTAGCTGCCGTCCTGGCCGAACGGCACTTCGCGCATGAAGAAATAGCGCACCTGATCGAGGCCGTAATGCTCGATCATCGCGAACGGATCGACGACATTGCCGACCGACTTCGACATTTTCTCGCCGCGGTTGAACAAAAAGCCATGCGCGAACACGCGCTTCGGCAGTTCGATTCCTGCCGACAGCAGGAAGGCCGGCCAGTAGACGGCGTGGAAGCGGACGATGTCCTTGCCGATGACGTGGACGTTCGCCGGCCAGAAGGACCATCTGTCATTGGCCGTATCCGGATAACCGGCAGCCGTGATGTAGTTGGTCAGTGCGTCGACCCAGACATACATCACATGCTTGTCGTCGCCCGGCACCGGCACGCCCCATTTGAACGTGGTGCGCGAGATCGACAGATCCTTCAGCCCGGATTTGACGAAGCTGACGATTTCGTTGCGCCGCTCCGCCGGACCGATGAATTCGGGGTTGCTCTCATAGAGCGCGAGCAGCCTGTCCTGATAGGCGGAAAGGCGGAAAAAATAGCTCTCTTCCTCGGTCCATTCGACGGGCGAGCCGAGCGGTTCGCGGCGTATGCCGTCGTCGCCGACCTTGGTTTCGGCCTCGTCGAAATAGGCTTCCTGCCGCACCGAATACCAGCCGCTATAGCGGTCGAGGTAGATGTCGCCATTCTCCGCCATGCGCGTCCAGATCGCCTGGCAGGCCTTGTAGTGGCGCTCCTCGGTGGTGCGGATGAAAACGTCGTTAGAACAGCCGGTCGCTTCGAGCATCGAGCGGAAGATCGCCGAATTGCGATCGGCAAGCGCTTTCGGCGTCAGGCTTTCAGCGTCCGCCGTTTGCTGCATCTTCAAGCCGTGCTCGTCGGTCCCCGAGACGAAGAAGACGTCCTTGCCGTCGAGCCGCTGGAAGCGGGCAAGCGTGTCGCTGGCGATGACATTGTAGGCATGACCGATAT
>NZ_RZSX01000033.1:0-15921 GCF_004023105.1 Mesorhizobium sp. M5C.F.Ca.IN.020.32.2.1
GGCATACAAAGGAAGCTTCGGAGCTTAAGGCATTGATCCTCGCGGATCTTCATAAGGAGCCGGGGTGCGGGCACGTTACCGATTTTGTGATTCAGCGGCTCGAAACCAAGGAGAACGGGGCAAACTGGACTGTCAAATATCTGGATCCTAATCAAGATAAGGTCTGCGAGACGATACTGATAAACATCGCGCGAATGTTGCAGCTCAACTTCGACCTTCCTGAACGCGGGTCGTGAGGAACGATGCGAGCAGGATCCGCGCGCATCGCGCTTCGACATAATTCGGATGCAAGCAGGGGAATCGGGCGATGGCGGAACCCACAGCGTTGCACACCGGCAAACCTGGCGGCGTAAAGAACGTCATTGCGTCGCGGCGATTTGGACCTCCGATGACCGGAGATGCGGGCGATAAGGCCGATGGGCAAGGCCGTATCTTAGGGCCACGCAATATGAGTTATGACGGTTTCTTTGCAGATGCGATCGCGCGTCTGCAGGAGGAACGGCGCTACCGTGTGTTCGCGGACCTTGAGCGCCTCGCCGGACGCTTTCCCAATGCCGTGTGGCATTCCCCGCATGGACCGAAGGACGTCGTGATCTGGTGCTCCAACGACTATCTCGGGATGGGACAAAACCCAAAAGTGGTCGCCGCCATGGTGGAGACTGCTACCCGCCTGGGAACGGGGGCCGGCGGGACGCGCAATATCTCCGGTACCAGCCATCCGCTCCTAGAGCTCGAGAGCGAGCTTGCCGATCTTCACGGCAAGGAGGCGGCGCTGGTCTTTACGTCCGGCTATGTTTCGAATCAGACTGGCATCTCGACCATCGCCAAGCTGATCCCCGGTTGTCTGATCCTGTCCGATGCGCTCAACCACAATTCGATGATCGAGGGCATCCGCCAGTCCGGTACGGAGAAGAGCATCTTCCGCCACAACGACGTCGATCATCTCGAGGAATTGTTGAAGGCGGCGGGTCCGGACCGGCCAAAACTCATCGTCTTCGAAAGTCTCTATTCGATGGGCGGCGACGTCGCGCCAATCAATCGCATTTGCGAAATCGCCGATCGGTACGGCGCAATGACCTATCTTGACGAAGTCCATGCTGTGGGCATGTACGGCCCTCGCGGCGCCGGCATCGCCGCGCGCGACGGCGCCATGAACCGGATCGATGTGATCGAAGGCACGCTCGCCAAGGCCTTCGGCTGCCTCGGCGGCTATATCACGGGAAGTGCTGTGCTGATCGATGCGGTTCGTTCCTATGCTCCGGGTTTCATCTTCACCACTGCGTTGCCGCCGGCGATCTGCGCAGCGGCCACAGCGGCGATCCGGCATCTGAAAACCTCGCAGTGGGAGCGCAAGCGCCAGCAGGACCGCGTCCGGCGGGTCAAGGCGGCGCTGGGTGCCGCTGCGCTGCCGGTCATCCTGAGCGACACCCATATCGTTCCGGTGGCAGTCGGCGATCCGGCGCAATGCAAAGCGGCGAGCGACCTGCTGCTGAGCGATCACGACATCTATATCCAGCCGATCAATTATCCGACCGTGGCGAAGGGAACTGAGCGGCTGCGCATCACGCCGACACCTTGTCATGAGGACATCATGATTGATCGGCTCGCAGCAGCTTTGTTCGATGTCTGGAATCGGCTCGGGCTGCCACGGGACAATCTCGCCTGAGCGGCCGAATGAAGCTTCGCCGTTCCCCGTAGATTAGGTCTAAGGATCAAGGAAATGGCTGCCAAGGAGATCATGTTTTCGTTCGAGGCTCGCGACAGAATGCTGCGCGGCATTGACACCCTGGCGAATGCGGTGAGCGTCACGCTTGGCCCGCGGGGGCGCAACGTCGCGATCGGCAGGGAGCACGGCGCGCCGCGGGTCACGAAGGACGGCGTGACCGTCGCCAGGGAAATCGAACTCGACAACAAGTTCGAGAACATGGGCGCCCAGATGGTGCGTGAGATAGCAACAAAAACCTCCTATCAGGCCGGCGACGGCACGACCACCGCCGTCGTGCTCGCGCATGCGATCGCCCGGGAGGGCGCCAAGGCGGTGGCCGCCGGCATGAATCCCATGGACCTGAAGCGCGGCATCGATTTCGCGGTCGAAGCCGTCGTCGCGGAACTCAAAAACAGTGCCACGAAGGTCACCTCGAACGTCGAGATTGCGCAAGTCGGCACCATCTCGGCCAACGGCGACAGGGAGATCGGCCGCTGCCTCGCCGACGCCATGAAGAGGGTCGGCAATGACGGCGTGATCACTGTCGAGGACGGGACGTCGCTCGAAACCGAACTCGAATTCGTCGAGGGCATGCAGTTCGACCGCGGCTATATCTCGCCCCATTTCATCACCAATCGCGCAAAGATGCGGGTCGAGATGCAGGATGCCTATGTCCTCATCAGCGAGAAGAAACTGTCCAGTCTGAACGAAATACTGCCGCTGCTGGAGAAGGTGGTGCAGGCCGGCAAGCCGCTGCTCATCATCGCCGATGATGTCGAGAGTGAGGTGATGGCGGCGCTGGTGGTCAACAAGTTGCGCGGCGCTCTCAAGGTTGCAGCCGTGAAGGCGCCGGCCTACGGAAACCTCCGCAAGGCGATGCTGCAGGATCTCGCACTGATGACCGGCGCAACGGTGATCTCGGAGGATTTGGGCATCAAGCTCGAGCATGCTTCCCTCGATATGCTCGGGCGCACCAAGAAGGTGATGATCGACAAGGCAAACACCACGATTGTCGGTGGCGCCGGCAAGCGGGAAAGGATCGAGGCCCGCATCGCCGAGATCAAGCTCGAGCTTGCGGAAACCACCTCCGATTTCGACCGCGAGAAGCTCCAGGAGCGGCTGGCCAGGCTCGCCGGTGGCGTCGCCGTTATCCGGGTCGGCGGTGCAACCGAGGTCGAGGTCAGGGAGAAGAAGGATCGCATCGATGACGCGATGAACGCGACAAGAGCCGCGGTTGCAGAGGGCATTCTCCCCGGCGGTGGGGTCGCCTTGCTGCGCGCCGGCAGGGCGCTCAAGAAGCTCAAGGGCAGCAACGAGGACCAGCAGGTCGGCATCGCGATCGTCAGGAAGGCGATCACCTGGCCGGCTCGGCAAATCGCGATCAATGCCGGCCTGGAAGGCTCGGTCGTCATCGCCGGGATCCTCGAAAACGACGACAACGCCTATGGCTACGATGCCCAATCGGGCGTGTACGGGGATCTGGTGTCAAAGGGCATCATCGACCCGGCCAAAGTGGTGCGAACGGCGCTCCAGGGCGCAGCCTCGGTGGCAGGCCTCCTCATCATGACGGAGGCCATGGTGGCCGAAGTGCCTGGCCCGCCGCCGCCGGAGCTTCCCGGTCACGAGCATCATCATCACGATATGGATTTGGATTTTTGACCGCTTCGCGGTCGTAATCCGGGCTCGCGGCAATCAACAATGATCTCGTCCGCTATCGAAGTGAGACAAATGGTCGAGGATCACGGTATCTAAGGTCGGCTCATGGCGCGAAGTTGCCGACCGAGATGGGTCAAATTGGCACAATTTGCCATCTGGAGCCGGAGCGAAGTCAACAGAAATGCGGCCATTGAGAGGAATATCTCTAGGTCGCAACCACCGTGACAACTTATATCATTTCTCGGTCATGCGGCCTTATATCCGAGGTTTTGTAACAAATTTGCCCGTCTCCCAACAATCGGGGCCAATTGCAGATCTGTCTCTTTCGCCAAACTCAGTTAATGCCCGAAACTATCGCGCTTGAACATGGCGCGATAGCTTCTGGCTGCCTCTACTAAATATCCGGCTGCTGCGCTTTCACCGGCCGGACTTTCCGCTGACGGAGGTCAGGGCCATGAGCAAGCTTCGCGCGTCCGGCCAGATATGTCTGTCGGCGCTGCTCGGCAATTCACCTCGTTTCTCCATCTCATAGATCGTGCTGTCAGCGAATGGGATGATCAACCTGAGTTCATGCCGCCTTATGGTCCGTGGCAGGCACGTCAGAACCGTTGCGGGACCGGAGCAGCCCACAGGATCGCTGTCCTCATCCTCGTGATTGGGCATCAATCGAGTGGGAGTAAGGGGCAATCGGTCGGCGCTATTCGGCGAGCAAGGCCGGATCATTGCAGTCGGCTGTTGTGTCGCAGCACGAGGCCGACTGCGCCCAGCAAAGCGTCGTTCTCTGTGTGCTTGCCAACAATTATCCGCGTGCGCAGGGCGGGCGCGACATCGCGGGACTTGATGAGCGTGTGGCGTTCATATGACGCGATCAGCGGTGCCAGGAGAATATCGCCCGCCAAAGCCATGCGGCCACCGATAATGATGAGTGGCGGATTGATCACCGAGCCGATCAAGCCAAGACCACGGCCGGCGAACTCGGCGGTGTCCTCGATCATCCGCAGCGCCCCGACGTCGCCCTGTTCAGCCATCATGATCACCTCGTCCATCGTGACCGGCCGCCGCACGATGCGCGAAATCTGCTCGAGCGGCCGGGCAAAGCTCGCATAAAGCTCGAGGCATCCGCGATTGCCGCACCGGCAAAGATCGCCGCTGGGATCCACGCTGATGTGCCCGAATTCGCCGGCACCGCCGGCGATGCCAGTCACCAGCCGGCCATGCTGGACAATGGCCCCGCCGACGCCCAGATCGATCTTGAACAGCACGAAATCATCTTGGCCGACAGCCGCGCCCCACATCAGCTCCGCAATGGCCGAGCAGTTGCTCTCGTTATCGGCGAAAATCGGCTGTTCGAGAACCGGCCCGAACACATCGCGGATGTTGACCCCGGCCCAGGTCGGAACAATACTCGCACGCTGCACCACTCCTTCGCGGCTGACAGGGCCCGAGACGGAAACCCCAACCCCCAGGAGCCCCGCCATCGGCAGACCGTTCTCTTCGTAGGATTGGGCAATTGCTGACTTGGCGAGCTGGGCCGCCTGTTGCGGTTGGTAGTCCAGACCCATGGGGATAGTTTGTTCGGTAATGACAGAATGCGAGACGTCGGCGACGACGCACCGCATCTCATCGAGGCCTAGGTGGATCCCGATACAGGTGCCCGCAGCGGGATTGAGTGTCAATGTCGTCGCAGGCCTGCCGATACCCCTGATCCCGTCATGGTGGGTCGAGGATTCGATCACCATTCCGGACTTTCTCAAGCCATTGAGCGCGGTTGAAACCGTCGACCGCGCCAAACCGGTGATGCGGGTAATTTGCGACGCAGAAAGCACGCCGCGCTCACGTAGACATAGAACGATCAGGCTCTCCGGTGACGCGGAGGGTCTGTCGATCAGCCAATTTCTAAGCGAAGGTTTGTTCATGATGAGCACAAAGGACGTTGACTGATAGCTCAAATATGTCATCTTGGAAAGAACGGAGATTACTGCATCTCCGTCTGCGACGAGCTCAATTGCGTCCACAGGCGGTCGATACGAACCGTAACATCACATGGGAGTGAAACGATGGAATACCTGAGGACGGCCCTTGCGGCCGCTGCGGCGTACACCTTTGTTGCGGGAGCCGCGTTCGCAGAGCCCAAGACCAACCTGTTGCATCAATGGGCGACCGGATCGGACGCCCAGGCTATCGCCAAGCTCGGCGAGATGTTTGCCGCCAAGGGTGGCACCTGGCAGCAGACCTCCATCGCGGGCCACACGGCCAACACGCTGGCGAAATTGCGCGCCGACGTGATCGCCGGCAATGCACCCCCCGCGGTGCAGCTCAAGGGACCCGAGATCGCCGAATGGAACGAGACCGGCATGACAGCCAATCTCGACGAACTGGCGACAGCGGAAAATTGGGAGAAGGTCGTCGCTCCCGAATTGCTGCCGGTGATGAAGCCGACCGGCAGCTGGGTAGCGGCGCCGATGAACATCCATCGCATCAACTGGCTGTGGGCATCGCCGAAGGTCATGCAGGAAGCAGGCGTCGCCGAAGTGCCGAAGACATGGACGGACTTCAACGCCGCCTGCGACAAGATCGTGGCGTCAGGCAAAATCTGCATCTCGCACTCGACCGCCGACTGGACCGATTCAACGGTCTTCGAGGTCGTTGTCTACGGAATGGATCTCGATCTCTTCAAGAAGGCCTTCGTCGAGGGTGACGTCGAGGCAATGCGCAGCGACGGCATTGTCAAGGCCTTCGAGCAGTTCCGCACGATGACGACGAAATATATGGACCCCGGCATGAACGGGCGCGACTGGGATACCATGTCGCATCTGGTCGGCCGCGGCGAGGCCGCTTTTCACATCATGGGCGACTGGACGCTCGGCCTGCTCACGGCCGGCGGCTTCAAGGAGGGCACCGACTATGTCTGCGCCCAGGCGCCGACTGATTGGGGCAAGCCGGGCTTCATCCTGAATTCCGACTCGGTCGTGTTCTTCCAGCAGAAGGATCCGGACTATGTCGAGGGGCAGAAACTGCTCGCCAGCACCATCCTGTCGCCCGAGTTCCAGACGATTTTCAATCAGACCAAGGGCTCGATCCCGGCCCGTCTCGACGTCGATCTTTCGAACGGCTTCAACCCCTGCCAGCAGCTCTCCCAGAAGGACCTGCAGGCGTCGATCGATGGCGGCACGCTTGTCCGTTCGATGGCGCATAACATGACGATCCCGCAGAAGGTGCGCGGTGCGATCATGGATACCGTCACTGAATTCGTCGCAACGCCGGATATGACCGCGCAGGACGCAGCTAGTGCCATGGCTGATGCGGCCGAAGCGCAGATGTGAAGAAGCTGCCGATGATGGCCGGGCGCCGGCGCCGCCCGGCCTGACTTCGCCGGAGCAGCCGATGTCCACACATGACCTGACTGTACCGGTTGCGTCTCCCGCAACCCCGTGGCGGGAGCGCCTGGGCACGATGGTGCCCATTCTGGTGCTGGCGCCGTCGCTTGCGGCGAGTTTCATCTATGTCTTCGTCTTCACAATTTGGACGCTGTATCTCTCGCTCTCCAACTCGTCGCTGATGCCGACCTATTTGTTCGTCGGTCTGGACAATTATGCTTCGCTCTGGGCGAACCGGCGCTGGAACATCGCCTATACCAACCTCTTCCTGTTCAGCGGCTTCTATATTGTCGGCTCGATGGCCATCGGACTGCTTCTGGCGATCCTGATCGACCAGCGCGTTCGCGGCGAGGCGGTTTGGCGTACCATCTTCCTCTACCCGCTGGCGGTGTCCTTCATCGTCACCGGTACGGTGTGGAGCTGGCTCTACAACCCCGTCGACGGCATCCAAGCCTTCGTGCGGGGGCTCGGCTGGACCGACTTCAGCTTCGCCCTGACGGCCAACCGCAACACCGCGATCTATGCGGTGATCATAACCGGTATCTGGCAGTCGTCCGGCTTCGCAATGGCGCTTTTCCTGGCTGGCCTGCGGTCGGTCGATCCGGATCTCGTCAAAGCAGCCCAGATCGACGGTGCGTCGGTTCCCGAACCTATCGGAAGGTCATCCTGCCGACGATCGCCCCGATTTTTTTGGCGGTGGCGGTCATTCAAATCCAGTTCGCCATCAAAACGTTCGACCTGGTGGCGGCGTTGACGCGGGGCGGGCCAGGTGTGTCCACTACATTCCCGGCGATCTACGTCTACGACCTGATGTTCCAGCGCGGGCAGATCGGCGAGGGTGCCGCTGCGGCGATGATGATGCTCGCCGCCCTTGCGGTTGTGCTGGTGCCCTATTCCTTGTGGATCGTTTGGCGCAGGCGGGCGGAGGGCCGCAATGGCTGAAATTGCCCCCAACCCCCGGCATGATCCCGAAGCGGCGGCGGCTACGCGGCGATATTTCTGGAACCGCTTTCTTACCTATGCGGTGCTGACGCTTTTCGCTGTCATCTACCTGGCACCGCTGCTGGTCGTGGTCTTCAACTCGTTGCGGGAGCAGTCGGAGATTGCCCGCAACGGCCTCATCTCGCTGCCGCGCAGCTTCCGCCTCGACGCGTGGGCGGAGGCTTGGGGTACTTACTGCGTCAGCGGCACCTGCGAAGGCATGAAGCGCAACTTCTTCAACTCGCTCTGGATGACGATTCCCGCGACGGTCATCTCCACGCTTCTCGGCGCCATGAACGGCTATGTGCTGTCGAAATGGCGCTTCAAGGGCTCGGAAATTCTGTTCAATCTGATGCTGCTCGGCGTCTTCATGCCCGGCCAGATCTCGCTCATGCCGTGGGCGTTCCTGCTCGGCAAACTCGGCCTAACCAATTCGACATACGGGCTGGTCTTGATTCACGTCGTCCAGGGCATTTCGTTCACGACCCTGTTCTGCCGCAATTTCTACGTCAGCATACCGGACGACCTCATCAAGGCGGCACGCATCGACGGCGCCGGCTTCTGGCGGATTTTCCGCAAGATCATCCTGCCCCTGTCGCCGCCGATTTTGATCGTCACCGTCATCTGGCAATTCACCGGCATCTGGAACGAGTATCTGTTCGGGGTCGTCTTCACCTCCGGCCAGCAGCAGCCGATTACGGCGGCATTGGTCGCGCTCACTGCCGGCGGCACGACCGCCCGTGCTTACGATGTGATGAGCGCAGCCGTGCTGATCGGCGCGCTACCGCCGTTGCTGATCTACCTGTTCGGTGGAAAATACTTCGTGCGCGGCCTGACGCAGGGCGCCATCAAATGAGGCATCGCCCATGTCCGCGCTGATGATCCGCGACCTTCACAAGAGCTATGGCGGCCTCGAGATTCTGGCCGGCATCAATCTCGAGGCGCGGACCGGGGAATTCATCGCCCTTGTCGGTCCCTCCGGCTGCGGCAAGTCAACCTTGCTCGCCATGATCGCCGGCCTGGAAACCGTCACGTCGGGTGAGATCTGGATTGGCGACCGGCTGGTGAACTCCGTGCAGCCCAAGGACCGCGACATAGCGATGGTGTTCCAGTCATACGCCCTCTATCCCACGATGACGGTGCGCCAGAACATCACCTTCGGCATGGAAAGCCGAGGCGTGCCCAAAGCGGAGCAGGCAGAAGCGGTAAAGCGGGTTGCCGCACTCCTGCAGATCGAGCAGTTGCTCAACCGCAAGCCCGGGCAATTGTCGGGTGGCCAGCGGCAGCGCGTTGCGATGGGGCGCGCCCTGGTACGCGACCCGAAGCTGTTTTTGTTTGATGAGCCCTTGTCCAACCTCGACGCCAAGCTGCGCGTGGACATGCGCACCGAAATCAAGAAGCTTCACCACCGCGTCGGCAAGACGACTGTGTACGTCACCCACGATCAGGTCGAGGCGATGACGCTCGCGTCCCGTATTGCGGTGATGAACCAGGGCTCGGTGCAGCAGTTCGACACGCCGAAGCGGATCTATGACCGGCCGACCAACATGTTCGTAGCCGGTTTCATGGGATCGCCGGCGATGAATTTCATCCCCGCCCGGCTTACCGGCACAACCAGCATCGCGGTGCGCGCTGCTGACGGCAGCGACGCCACTCTTGCCCTTGCCGCTCCGCTGCCTGTCGGTGCGCCAAAGGACGTGGTGCTGGGTGTTCGGCCCGAACACATCTACCGCTTCACGACCGACTTGAAGTCGCGCAAACCGGCTGTGCAGTCGATGCAGGCGCCCGTCGAACTGGTCGAACCGACGGGGGCCGAGACACTTGCCGTCCTCAGGCTAGGCGACCTGGAGATCACTGGCCGTTTCGAGCCGGATGACGCTCCCATCATGGGCGAGACGATAACGCTCGGCATCGACATGTCGCGCGCCTGTCTGTTCGATCCAACAACCAAGGCGCTTCTGTGATCTCATGTCCAAACAATTCGCGACTTATCCGAGCTTGACCGATCGCGTCGTGCTGATCTCCGGCGGTGCCTCCGGGATCGGGGCCGATATGGTCCGCGCTTTCGTGGCGAATGGCGCCCGCGTGAGCTTTCTCGATGTGCAGGATGAACCCGCGGAGGCATTGGTGCGCGAGCTCAGCGGTGCCGGTGGGCGAGCTCCGTTGTACCTCCACTGCGACGTGACCGACGTCGCTGCGCTGCAGGCGTCGGTCGAAGGCGTACGCGCGCAGCTTGGTCCGGTCGCCGTCCTGGTGAACAACGCTGCCGATGATCATCGCCATGCGGTTGACGCGGTGACAGCCGAATATTGGGATCGCAGCTTCGACGTCAATCTCCGGCATCACTTCTTCGCCGCGCAGGCGGTGCATCCGCATATGAAGGAACTCGGCTTCGGCTCGATCATAAACTTCTCTTCCATCGCCTGGCGTTTCGGGGCGGACCAGATGGTGGCTTATGCCACCGCCAAAGGCGCTGTGGTGGCGCTGACGCGCGCGCTGGCGCGGTCGTTCGGATCCGACAACATCCGCGTCAATGCAGTCGAACCCGGCGCTGTCATCACCGAGCGGCAGCGCGCGTTGTGGTTCAAGACGCAGGACGCGATCGACCAGACGGTGCAGCGGCAATTGATCCGCCGCGTCCTGCTGGGTGAAGAGATTGCACGGACCGTCCTCTTCCTTGCCGCCGATGACAGCCGCATGATCACGAAGCAGTCCATCGCCGTGGATGCGGGTCTGCGCTGATGCGATCGCTTCCACATCTTTCAACGGGACTACCAAATTGATGCTTCGTCTCGGCCTCAATCCTTTCGGGCTGACCTACCATCTCGGCTTGCAGGGCCGCGGTACGCCGCGGCACAATCCGGATGGGGCGGGGCTGGAAGGCTTCATAGCGCTCGCGCAGGAACTCGGCGCACGCACGCTCGAGATCTACGAACCGTGGTTGACCGATTTGCCGGACGCCGAGGTCGTCGACCTGCGCAGGCGTCTGACCGCGCTAGACGTCGTCCCGGTGGTAAGTGGCCGACTTCTCGTGGCAGGTCCGTTGGACAACGCATTTCGGGCTGCGCGCCTGCTCGAGGCGACAACGATCCGTATCGCACTGACCCCAGTCCTGTGCGGCGACCGCAACGTCTGGGGCGCGAAATGGAGCGAGTTCAACGCGACGATCCGCGCTGCCTTGACGGAATGGGGACCGCGTGCGGCGGCTGAGGGCCGCGTGCTCGGCATCGAGAACCATCAGGATTTCGGCAGCGACGAACTGGTCGCGTTCTGCGAACTCGGCGGGCCCGGTGTCGGCATCACCTACGATACAGGCAACGCGTTCCCTGTCGGCGAGGCACCGCTTTCCTTCACCCGGCGGATCGCGCCGCATGTCCGCCACGTTCACCTCAAGGACTATCGCGTGCAGTTCACGGATGAGGGCTACCGTCTGGTCCGCTGCGCGATCGGCGATGGCGCCGTGCCATTCGCCGAACTGGCAGCCATCCTCGCCGAGCACCATGATACGCTGACGGCCGTGCTCGAGCCAGGCGCGCTGGAGGCCCGTCACGTTCGCTGTCTCACCGACGACTGGTGGAACGGATATGCGCCGAAGACCGCGCGCGAGTTCGCGGCCTGCCTGAGTGCTGCGCGCGTGAACCGTCTTGCGGACGACGCCGACTACCGGACGCCGTGGGAGCGCGACGATGACGGCGCGCTCGTTTCGTATGAGCTCGACATGATCCGGCGCAGCGCCGCCAACATGAAGAAGTTCGATTTCATTGCAATGGAGAAATCAGCATGACTGCCCGAGAACTCAGTGGCCTGACTGCCTTCGTGACTGGCTCGGGACGTGGCCTCGGCCGTGTGATGGCCGAACGCTTGGCCGAACTTGGCGCAAACGTCGCGATTCACGATCTCGATTGGACCCGGCCATCCCAATATGGCGAATTCGCAGACCTCGGCGAATCCGCCAGGGGTTTGGAAAAGCATGGGACACGAGTGACCGCGGTCACGGGCAACATCGGCGACAAGCAAGCCGTCGCCGAAATGAAGAGGAAGATCGAGGCGGACCTCGGCGATGTGCATGTTCTGGTCAACTGCGCCGGCGGCGACATCGGCGCCAAGGGGGTAAAGCCCAGTCCCAACAACGCGCTCGACATCGACTATGATGACATCAAGGTTCTGACCGAGAACAATCTTATCGGTACGATGCTGGTCTGCCAGGCGTTCATTCCGCCTATGGTCAATCGCGGCTCAGGCTCGGTGATCAACATTGCCTCGGCGGCAGCGCATATCGGATGCTCGCCGGAGGTGGTCTACTCCACGCTTAAGGCTGCCGTCGTCCATTATACGCGCTGCCTGGCCAAGGAATTGATCGACGATGGCGTGCGCATCAATGCGGTGAGCCCCGGCGCCACCAAGACGGCACGCTTCCAGGCGAGCCGCGTCGTCGATCCGGAGCGTATGGACTCGAGCAAGAAATCGCTGAACCGATATGCCGAGCCCGAAGAGATCGCCGAAGCGGTCGCCTTCCTCGCCGGTCCGCGCGCGCGCTTCATCAATGGGCAGGTCATTCGCGTCGATGGCGGTTTCACCATCTTCCCAGGTTAAAGCGCGGCCGTTCACACCGGAAACTGTCGGGCTGAGCGCACCCCAATGAACAGGGCCACGACGGCCCATTGCCGACCTTACTTCGCCGCTGGGTTGCGACGTGCTCGCGGAGCCGGTGAATTTCGGCAACACGACAATTCGCTTGGCGACACGCTGACGTTACAGCCCGCCTGTATGCACCCACGCAATGGCTCAGATTTGTCTGGGTTCGGTCTACTCGGCGCCCTGAGAAGGCGAAGATTTCCGGATCGAGGCGCTTGGGCCACCGTGCGCCTGGGCAGAGCGAACCGGTGCGGTCTTTAAGCTCAAGAGGCGCAACATTAGAGGGGAACGATGAGGCAAGAGAACGACATTCAGAAGTTGGTGCGCACGCTGCGTGCTCGAGCACCTGACGACGCGGCTGAATTGCTAGCCCGAGAGTCTCCCGAGTTCATCCGCGACGCACTAAAGTTGTTACCGGATAGGCACGCCCGGAAGGTGGCGGAGTATTTGCCACCGCAAAGGAGGCCCATCAAAACTCATACCGACGGAAAGGATCTCGCGATCCCCGAGGCAATCGTCGAGCTGATGGACCCGATCCCCGCCAGCGTTGCTGTCGGGACGACGGTAGCCGCCGCGGTCGAGGCCGTCAGGCGCGCGCAGGTGCCGACCGAGTTGACTTACCTCTACATCACGGACGAGGGCGATAAACTGGTTGGCCTGGTGGTCTTGCGCGATCTGATGCTGAGCGAGGCCGACGCGACGGTGGATCAGATCATGCTGGCAAGTCCGTTCGCCCTTCACGTCGATATGCCTTTGAGCGAAGCCTGCAAGGCGGCGGTACGCCGTCACTACCCTGTCTATCCCGTGGTGGACGCGGAGAACCGGCTGCTCGGGCAGGTTCGCGGCTGGCGGCTGTTCGAGCAGCAAATCATCGAGATTTCTGCCCAGCCTGGCCAGATGGTGGGTGTCCAGAAGGAGGAGCGTTCTTTCACGCCGCTGTTTTCAGCCTTCTTGAAACGTCATCCGTGGCTGCAGCTCAACCTGCTGACGGCCTTCATAGCCGCTTTCGTGGTCGGCTCGTTCACAGGCACGATCGAGAAGATCGTCGCCTTGGCGGCGTTCCTCCCGGTGTTGGCCGGACAGAGCGGAAACACCGGCTGCCAGGCGCTGGCTATTACGCTGCGTGGCCTCGCCTTAGGGGATGTGGACAAACGACCGAAGCTGCACCTGGTGCTGAAGGAGGGAGCGCTCGGGATCGCCAACGGCCTGCTCGTCGGTCTCGTGGCGGCCGCGGCCATGTGGTTCTACGCCTCGCAGCAACCGGAGTCGGCATCCCAGGCGCCCATGCTGGCACTTGTGATCCTGCTCGCCATGTCCGGATCGTGCCTCATGTCCGGGATCTCCGGCGTGCTGATCCCGTTGGGCCTGCGGCGGGTCGGCGCCGATCCGGCCGTGGCTTCCGCGATCTTCCTTACCACGGTGACCGATATTGTAGGCATGGGCCTGATGCTGGGGCTGGCCACTACGCTCGTGCTGTAGTGGGTCGCGGCCGCGGACGCGTGCCGACATTAAGGATGGCGTTGGCGGGATCACTGCCGTGAGGTTGTAGGGGCTTTGAATGGTGGTTGAGCAGGTTGGGACACAGACGGATTTTGCGCGCCGCTTGAGCGCCGGGCTGGGCGTTCTGGCCCAGGAACTGACCGCAGGTGTGACGACGGCTGGCGTAGCGCTGCCAATGTGCATCTCCTCCGGCGTCCTTGCCCTTTCGCCGCTCGGCGAGGATCGGGTGGCGGAAGGCGCGCTTGCCGGCGTCATCGCGGCCATTGTCGGCGGCATCGTCGCTTCCGTGTTTCAACGGTCGTCCTTCGTGACGACCATGCCCAGCAACTCACTGATCCAGGCCAGCCTGCTGGGATCCTTGCTCGTCGCTCTCGACGGCAACACGACCCAGGCGCTGCTTGCTTTCGTCGGATGCGTAATGCTGGCCGGCTTCTGGATGATCTTCATCGGGGCGACCGGACTCGCCCGAATCGTCAAGCTTGCCCCCCACCCGGTTGTCGCCGGGTTCATCTCGGGCGTTGGCATCCTGATCATCAAGAGTCAGACCCCGGTGCTTCTCGCGGTCTCGTCCTGGAGTGGGGTCGCGGCGGCAGATTTCAGCCTCGCTACTCTGACAAGACTTCCCTTCGGTCTTGCGCTGATCGCGACCATGGTGGTGATCACGCGACATGCACCCAGGATTCCGGCGCTGCTTGCCGGCCTGCTGATCGGCTATCTGATCTACCATGCTGCCCGTCTGTGGGCGCCCGGCATTGAGCTCGGCCCCGTTGTCGGCACGATCGATCTGGGCGGTTGGGCGCCGATAGGCCTACACGACGCTGCCATCGCACTCCGGCTCGGGTTCGGAGATATCTGGTGGACCCTGATCGCCGGCTCGTTGACCCTGGCGATCGTGGGAACGCTTGACACGGTCTTCACCCTCCGCACGGCGCGCAATCTGGCTGACATTCAGATCGGTCCGGACCGCGCCCTTGTCGGGCTGGGCATCGCCAACCTTGTCTCCCCTATTATGGGCGGGCTGTTCGTCTCCACGTCAGCCTCGCTGACTGCCGCCAACCATCGTGCCGGTGGGCGCACGCGCGCCTCGACATTTGCGAGCCGGGCGGTGCTGCTTGCGGCCATCCTTGCGTTCCCGGGTCTGATCTTCTCGATGCCGCTGGTTGTGCTGGCCGCCATTCTGGTTTTCGTCGGCATCAATACCATAGACCGTTGGGCGCTGCGGACCGCGCGCCAGGCACTCTTCGGCAAGGATGCGACGGGCCGCATCCAGGCACAGCGCAATATCGGCGTAGTCGCTACGGTGGCGCTCGCCACAGTGCTTGGCCAACCCGTTGTCGGCGCCGTGGTCGGCGTGGCGCTGGCCTGCATCGTCTTCATGATCGAAATGAACCGGCCCGTGGTGCGGCGAAATGAGATAGTCGGCAAGACGCGCTCCAGGCGCATCCGTTCCACAGCTCAGAACGAGTTGCTGGCGGCCCACGAGCGGGAGCTTGCAGTCTTCGAGCTGCAGGGGGTGCTATTCTTTGGCAATGCCGATGAGCTCGCGGAGGAGATCGACCGGCTGCCCATCGCCGTGCGGGTGATCATTCTCGATTTCCGCGCCGTCAGCGACATCGACGCCTCCGGCGCATTGACATTGCAGCAGATCGCCGCTCGGTGCGCCAGGCGTGGTCAGCGGTTGTTCTTCAGTGACCTCAAGGATGCCCAGGTTCTGGAGGAGTGCACGTCGCAACCTAATGGACCGAATATCTACCCCGACCTCGAAACAGCGCTGGAGCGCTTCGAAGAGGAAATCGTGCAGCGGACCGACAGTGCAGCCCGCTCCGTGATAGAGGTGCCACTCGAACGCACCGATTTCGGCATGACCACGCAGCCGGAAGATTTGAAGGTGCTGATGAGCTATCTCGACCACGTCGAATTCCCGAAGGGCGCAGTGCTGTGCCGCGCTGGCGATCCGGCGGACCGACTGTGGATGCTGACGCGCGGCGGTATCAGCGTCTGGGTAATTACGCCTGGCGGGCGGCGCCGGCTGGCGAGCATCGGGGCTGGATGCACAGTGGGCGAAAT
>NZ_RZSX01000340.1:0-6301 GCF_004023105.1 Mesorhizobium sp. M5C.F.Ca.IN.020.32.2.1
TCTAAAGTCTGTATCAAGTCCAATAACATTAAAACCCGCTCGAGCCGCGGCGATCGCTAGCGGAAGTCCAACGTATCCAAGCCCAATAACACCTACGACGGCTTCATGAGAGTTTATTTTCCGAAGCAACTCAGCCCCCTGCCCCTGTTTCATCGCCAAATTCGTAACCACTTCCCTGCCTTCAGTTTGGATTCAAATGCTGGTTGGTGAGACACTGCGGGCGTCTCTGCGGCGCAATAGTTCAAACTAGTCGCTTGCAGAGGCTAAAGAATGACCGTAGGCGGTGGCGAGCCTTGACCTCGTAACCAACTATAGGCTTCAATCATCCGCTCTGCTATTCCCGACCATGCGAAATCGCGGATCATCCAATTTTGGCCGCGGGTACCCATTTGGTGAAGCTCGATCATCCCTGATGTGAGGGCGGCGTGAAGCGCATGCCTCAGTGGCTCCACTCCCAGATCGACCCACCATCCACATCCATACGTCTCAAGTCCACGCCACGGGGTCGCTTTCGTGGTAATTACGGGGGTTGCGCATGCTAGGCTCTCCGCAACAGTCATTGCGAAATTTTCTGATGCGGACGGCAACACAGATACCGCCGCTCTTCTATAGAGTTCGTACTTTTTTTCGCCATAGACCGGATCACCAAAAATGCATCGCTGTAGCCCGTGCTCTACGGCCTCTTGCTTCAACTTCTTGACATAATTTGGCTCACCTGGGCCCCGAATCTCGAGTGTCCAATTAGGAAAGACGTCCTCTAGTTGAGCCCATGCCTTTAGGAGAGTCTCAATACGCTTGATCGGATGTAAGCGGCCGAGATACAGAACAACAGCCGAACGCTCACCGTCGCAACATGGCAATTCGGAGGGCTGCGGATGGGAGACCCCAACCCCGTTGGGTAAAATTACAACCGGTTGCCTTAGACCAAAAGCCCGGATGTCCTCATATTCTTGCTCGCTTGTAGCGTGAATAAGATTTGCTGCCTTGAGTGCTGATCGCTGCGCGATGATCCAAAAGACAGACTTTACCGCTCTTGAATATTCTAGAGCAGCTGGACTGAGCATGCCTCGAGGCGATACGACAAATGGAACTTTAAACGCATTGGAGACCCGAGCTGGATAAACATTTGGCATCATCCACAGTCCGTGCGTGTGAAGTACCTCGGCCCCAGCTGCGACCTCGACCAACCCCTTCCTCATCTTGGAAGATAGGCCTAGTTTTTTAAGGTGCCCGAACCTTTCATAATCACGATTAAATTTCCTATTTCTAAATTTTCCGTCCGAGGTATCGATTGGGGCCCCTAATGAAAAAAGCTCCACTTCCCTTCCAATTTTCTCCATTGCCCTAGCAAGCTGTAAAACAGAGTACGAGGGACCAGAGGCCTCCGCTTCGATTGACGCAACGATTTGTACTATTTTCATCCGCTTCTCAAAACAGTACACACTGCAATTAAAATCTCGTCATGTCCGTGAGCTGCCTGACACTGTCAAGAGCGAAACACAATATTACCGGATAAGCCATCAAGCTTTTCCTGATCGAATGTCACGGCACGATAACCAAAGGTCGCCATAAATGACACGAGGTCCGCGGATGTGTACCCGAATGCCTTCTGATTAATCTCACTGGTTTCTAGAACGATTACTCTTGGCTTGAGTTCAGGGTTACAAAGAACGGTTTGGGCGCCTCGCATTACAGCGAATTCCGCTCCCTCGACATCAATCTTGATCAGGTCTGCTCTCCGCCCTGCAGCCAAAAGAAAGTCGTCCAACCGCCTCTGCGGGACCGTGATCATTGATCTTACTGCGCGCCGCTTTGTATCACGAAGTCCGGAATAGCCAGAGTCACCGGAGCGAAAAAACTGGGCATCTCCGTCGGTGTCTGATAGCGCTACCTTAGCGACTTTGCTGCCGTCGTATCCATTTAATTCAATGTTGAATTCTGCCAGACTGGCGATCAATGGATCCGGTTCAAAAGACAATACTTCCCCTCCCTTACCAACTAATTTCCAAAGGTAGCAGGAAATATAGCCAAGGTTGGCTCCAACATCGACGCAAAAACTGCCTTCAGACAGTTCTTTATCGAAGTAATCGAGAAGTTCGTTCTCATAGGCTCTATCCCAGTACAATCTCCAACCGACTGTCTCATGAAGCGGCACTACGATCGCAAGCCCGCGTAACCTTACGGTTGCAAACGTTGGCTCTATTGGCTTTTTGAAGCTTCCGATTCGGGAACGAACATTTGTAAATATTGACACGCATTTTCCCTATCTATAATTCTTGTCCAGCTGCTTTCAACAACTCAAAACGCCCGATCCGCATCCCAGCAGTATTTCTTGGCATTGCTCCGACCTTCAGATGCTCGGTCGGAGAGTTCGACGTTCCTCGCAAAATGCAATCGCTGCCTCGAACCCCTGCACCATGTTTTCGATATCCAGCTTCTCTATATAATACTTGCGGGCATTTCTCGCCATCTCTTCTCGTAGATCACTATTAAGCAAGCGCTCCATCACCCGTGCCAACTCATTGGCGCCACCGCGATAAAACAAGGAATTCTCGTTTTCCACACAATATTCGAACTCAGGCGCGTGCCGATTGCCAGGGCGAGTTACCACTGGAACGCCGGCCCAAAACGATTGAACGACAGAGAGACCGACGTGCCACGGCGACACAGTTGCGATCGCTCGATCAAGGAATTTTTTTAGTCCCTCGGGTGTACTCGTCCTAGGATGAAATTCAATGCGGTCAGAAAAGCCACCCCTATTTGCCCTTGTTTTCATGGACGCCTCTGTCGACCCACTTCCGACCAATACGAGGCGCACGCTAGGGTGCTCTGCCGCTACGACAGCAAAAGCGTCCAGAAGCTCCATCAACCCCTTTTCATCGCGGTAGTCACCGAAGTAAAGATAGCTGTCACGGCACACCGTCGGATCCGCTTCAAAGCTCGCAAGCGCGATCGTATTTCTCGCTACAAAGAGTTTGTCATTTGCAAGCCAGCGCGCAAATTGGTCTCTGCCGGACTCTGTGTAGAAGATAGAAGCCGTTACCCGGGCAGCCGCGATTAGCCGCAAGGGTCGTATAAAAAAACTTCCCCATCTTCTTCCGAAGCCATGACTCCAGATTACCACCTGACCACGGGAGCTGAAGATTATCGAAAGAAGCGATGGATTACGAAGATCAAGGCCGGTAATCAGTATATCATTCTCTACATCAAATGGAATGTTCCACGCATGCTGTCCAAATTTCTTTTTGTCGAACTGTAAATGCATCCATTTGAAATCAGTCGGGCTTTTTGGTGGCTCCTGAGAACAAACGATCAAGTCCCTTCGCCGACGCGCAATTGCGTTAAATACCCCTATTCGATATTCGGCGATCCGCCTCTGTATTATATATATAGTCATATCACTCGGTCACTACAGCGTACATCTATATTTGTCGCGCAAAAATCACGTCAACCTGATAGACGCGACCGGATTCCTGATCAGCGAAACCGGGCTCGATCGACCAGATATTAAACCCGTGATCAGAAAACCATCTCAGGGCTTCCGAAAACTCCCAGTAAGACTCGTACAATGGAACCAGAGATAGCTCCAATTCGACCACCTCCGCACGTACCATAGTCTCCATTGCGCCCTGAATAACCAGAGACTCTGCTCCTTGAACATCGCACTTTAGATACACCTTCTCGACGCCAGGCAAATTCTCCTTGCAATAGCTATCGATTGAACGCATCGGGACTGATATCCTGCTTTCCTCTCTCGCATTTGCTGCTCTCTCCGCTAGGGCTGTCATTGCAAATAGCGAACTCGAAGTGGTTCGCGAAGAGACGGAGAATTCTGCCGTAGCATCACGGTCGCCGATCGCAACCGGCACAACCGACCATCGATTTTGGCGGGACGCGCGACGGCGTAGCGCATCGAGGGCCTGAGGCAGAGGTTCAAAAGAGATCAGAGCCCCATCAAAGCCTGCCCTGTAAAGTGCATTTCCAAAGCCACCATAGTGTGCGCCCACATCGAGAACACAACCGACCTTTCGCTGCCGCAGCAACTCAATTCTTCGCGACCACGGGTCAGTATTCGGGCCAATTCGGGTTACGTTAAATCCGGCCTTTCGAAACACTTCCTTCAGTCTACTCATTTGACGAGCCCTTTATGTTAAACAAGGCGTGGGAACGCCAATGAATTTGGCAATTTTTCTGGCGCTACTCTGGACAGAGTATTCTTCGATTGCAAATTTTCTGACTTGTGTAGCCGCGGCAATCCACTGCGACTCTGGCTGGCGTAGAACCCCATCAAGCTTGTCAGCAAAACGATCCGGGCTTGCGACACCACTACAACCTAGAACGGAAACGAGGTCACGCGGCATGCCTGCCGTATCCGTCGATAAAATAGGGCGAGAATAAGACATATATTTCAATAGTTTTGAGGGAAAATTTGTGTCGGACGCTGAGAAGCTTGGGTCGCGAGGATTCAAAAACGCATACGCGTCAGAGCACAAGGCGTCTAGCTCGGCTGCATTCAAAAACCCTGTGACTTGAGCGCCCATTTCTTTTAATGCAATCGCTGACTGCACGTCGCTAACCCGACCCGCAACAACAACGTCGATGTCTGACAGGTCGATTCGCTTAAGTGCTCGAACCAGGAAATCAGATCCACTTACCTTGTCGACTCCGCCGACGAATACGAGCTTCTTCCTTGTTCCGACTTTTGGAGCTGAGACTTCCGCGACGTGGGGAATCGTCCCATGAAACGCCATACAGCGCCGCCCCTCCAGCAGAGATCCTATGCTTGCGGGCAAATAGAGTAATCCACCTGTCGCAACTTTTGCGACTTCCTTGACTAAGTCTAACCCAGCTGAATTAGATGGCGCGTCGGGAACGATAACGACCACGCGCTGGACCAAGTTGCCGATGCGTTTAACTGCAGCCGCGGAAAGCGTTCCCTGCCCATAGACAAAAACGAAAGCCTCACGACTTACTTCGGCACAAACGGCTCTCTCCAGCGCACGGCTAATGGACCTGCGCTTGATAGCCGGAAGGTTGAGGAATCTCACCAGCTTCATCCCAGTCGAGGACGATTTGATCTCCATTCCAGGCTGCAGAAAAGGTCCACGTGGCCACGACGATTCGTTTGAAAACCAAAAACTTCTGTCCACACGACCAAACGTCTCCAACGCGTCAACCAAGCCTCGTATCCAAGCGGACGCCGCTGGTGAAACAAAAGGAAAACGGAGAACCTGCTCATCCGAGAACGTCGGCGCTATTAGAACAACTGGATACATGCCATCCATCCTCTCCAGTACCTTCACCTCCGTCTCTCTCGTCCATAGCGATCTGCGCCTGCCCGGGTGGTACGCCAATTACCAGCACTCGCGATTTCGGAAGTTCCTACGGCCACCAGCCCGGGCAATGACCAGTAGCACAGCGATCCAATTAATCCAGGAAATAGTACCGAATTCTCCTTGAAGAAGAACAGCACAAACAAAACAAAATGCAATGCCACCAGCGGTCCACACCAATACTGACCCGATTTTTTGATTCTCCTTATCATCTCAATTTGCAAAATGATAAATATCGCCGTGAACAATATGAGTCCCAGAACTCCATTCTCCGCCACAATCATCGCAGCGCCTACTTCCGCAGCCATACTAAGGTCACGCACCTCGAACGCCTTCCCAGCTCCAGAAGCATACCCGGTGAAATTTCCAAAAGGCGCCAAATTTACCCATTCGACAACAAACTTCAAGAAGATCGCATTTATTCTTTCGCCTATGTCTAACTGACCTTCACTTAGTAACACCATTCTTTCGC
Source organism: Mesorhizobium sp. M5C.F.Ca.IN.020.32.2.1 (assembly GCF_004023105.1). NCBI lineage: Bacteria > Pseudomonadati > Pseudomonadota > Alphaproteobacteria > Hyphomicrobiales > Phyllobacteriaceae > Mesorhizobium > Mesorhizobium sp. M5C.F.Ca.IN.020.32.2.1. The sequence continues at coordinate 5,806 of NZ_RZSX01000340.1, forward strand.
CAAAGATCACGCTGTTAACACGGTCCCAAAAGAGCGCTAGAGAAAAAACCGCTACGGGACTCGCCGCGAAAAGCGCGAAAATCAGACGGCCGCGATGAACCCGAATTTCGATTGCCAGTAGAATGAAAGCGATAAAAATGGCACTAAATAAAGCACCTCTACGGGCGGTCATCCATATTACAGCGAGTATCATCAGAGCGATAGCCAACTGAACTAGCCGCTCTTTTGAACTCCTTGACCTCAACACAAGCGCCGAAGCAAAACCAAATGCACACAGCGATGCAATTGAGTTAACGGGCGCAGTAGTAAAATAGCCAGCAAGTGTTGCTTGTCCGATACGAAACTCCTTCCCTGCTAGAAGCTCGATAGCGTTTGCCCTAAAAACGCTCGGCAGCGCGTCGTTGCCAAAAACAAGCATTACAATGCCTAGAGGGAACTGAAGCGCTATAACCGAAACGAAAACCTTTGCCGCTCTAACAAACTTCATTGAATCGCC
>NZ_RZSX01000341.1:0-6301 GCF_004023105.1 Mesorhizobium sp. M5C.F.Ca.IN.020.32.2.1
CCCCCTTCTCCCCGTCACTATACGGGGAGAAGGTGCCGGCAGGCGGATGAGGGGCAGCGCGGTGCTTTACCGAAAAATCCTGCGCCGTTCGGCCATCGCCGCCGCCTCCCTCGCCGGCTTTGCAGCAATCGCCGCGGGCGGGCTTTGGCAGCTCGACCGCGCCTTTCCGCCGCCGCTGCCGGCCGAACTCACCGTGTCGACCGAAGTGCAGGACCGCGACGGCCAGCTGTTGCGCGCCTTCGCCACGCCGGACGGCTATTGGCGGCTCGCCACCCGCCTCGACCAGGTCGACAAGCAGCTCGCAGACATGCTGGTGATTTACGAGGACAAGCGCTTCTGGGACCATGAAGGCGTCGACGTGCTGGCGCTGGCCCGCGCCGCCGGCCAGTTCTTAAAAAGTGGCCGTATCGTCTCCGGCGGCTCGACACTGTCGATGCAACTCGCCCGGCTGGCAGAGCCGCGCGACAGCCGCAGCCTAGGCTCGAAGATCAAGCAGATGCTGCGCGCCCTACAGATCGAGCGGCGGCTCACCAAGCGCGAGATCCTCGAACGCTATTTGACGCTGGCGCCCTATGGCGGCAACCTCGAAGGCGTGCGCGCCGCCTCGCTGGCTTATTTCGGCAAAGAGCCGAAGCGGCTGACGGTCTCGGAGGCGGCCCTGCTTGTTGCCCTGCCGCAGTTGCCGGAAAAGCGCCGGCCCGACCGCAATCTCGCAATCGCTCATGCCGCCCGCGACCGGGTGCTGGCGCGCATGGTTTCATCGGGCCTGCTCGGCGAGCGCGAGGCCGCACGCGCCGCGCTCGACGACGTTTCAGGCGTCCGCCGCACGCTGCCGGCGCTCGCCGCTCACGCCGCCTACGCGGCGCTTCCCAAGGCCGGCCCCGGCCAGAAGCTACAACTGACGATCCGCAAAAGCGTCCAGGAAGGGCTGGAACAGGTGGCCAGGGATGCCGCAACCAGGCTCGGCCCCCGCCTGTCCGTCGCCATGGTGCTGGCCGACGCCCGCACCGGCGAGATCCTCGGCGAAGTCGGGTCCGCCAACTATTTCGACGCCAGCCGCTCCGGCTGGATCGACATGACCAGAATCGTCCGCTCGCCCGGTTCGACGTTGAAACCGTTCATCTACGGGCTCGCCTTCGAACAGGGCTTGGTCGCGCAGGAAACGCTGATCGACGACAGTCCGACGGATTTTTCCGGCTACCGGCCGAAGAATTTCGACATGGGCTACCAAGGCGACGTCAGCATCCGGCAGGCGCTGCAACTGTCTCTCAACGTGCCGGCGATCAGTGTGCTCGACGCGGTCGGGCCGGCGCGGCTGCTCGCGCGCTTCCGGCAGGCCGGCGTCACGCCGATCATGCCCGTCAACAAGGCGCCAGGTCTCGCCATCGGCCTTGGCGGCGTCGGCGTGACGCTGCGCGACCTCGTTCAGCTCTATGCCGGGCTTGCCAATGGCGGCAAGGCGCACACGCTGCATGACGGCACCGAGCCGGCGAATGCCGAACGCTCCACAGCTACCATCCTTGACGATCAGGCGAACTGGCAGATCACCGACATATTGTCGGGCGTCAAGCCGCCCGAGGGTGCCGCCCGGCGCGGCACCGCCTACAAGACCGGTACCTCCTATGGCTACCGCGATGCCTGGTCGGTCGGCTTCGACGGGCGCTACGTGCTGGGCGTCTGGGTCGGCCGTCCCGATGCCGGCGCGGTGCCTGGCCTGTCCGGCTATGTCTCGGCCGCACCGATCCTGTTCGAGGGCTTTGTCCGCTCCGGCCTGGCTCCCGTGCCGCTGCCAGGCCAGCCGGCCGGCGTCACCAGACCCAGGCGCGACGATCTGCCGGTGACATTGGAGCGTTTCGGTTCTGGCGCCGACGGGCTGGTCCAGGCGACGCCGACCGAGCCTGCGCCGACGATCATCTTTCCGCCCGACGGCGCCCGCGTCGATCTCGGCACCACCGCCGCCAGGGCCTCGCCGCTGGTGCTGAAGCTGCAAGGCGGCCGCGCCCCGTTCCGCTGGCTGGCCAATGGCAAGCCGCTGGTCGGCATCGACCGGCGGCGCAGTGCGACCTGGCAGCCGGACGGCGCCGGCTATTCGACCCTGACCGTGATCGACGCGGTCGGGCGCGCGGCCAGCGTGAAAGTGTTCGTTGAATAGAATGCGCCAAGCGATTCAGCGCATTGCGTTTTGCGCCCTGCTGTCGGCTGCCGATACCGCCCCTGTCCTTTCCGCGGACCTCCCCGCCGGCTTCGTTCGGCTGGCCGACATCGATCCCACCATCCGGCAGGACGTCCGCTATGCCCGCACAGTCAATTTCCTGCGCCGCAAGGCGGCCGGCTACGACGCGCCAGTATGCATCCTCACCGGGCGAGCGGCGGAAGCGCTCTCCGGCGTCCAGAAAGCGATTGCCGCCAAAGGCCTGACGCTGGTCGTCTTTGACTGCTACCGCCCTGCGCGCGCCGTCTCCGACATGGGCGAATGGACGAGAGAAGGCGGACCACCCGACCCGCAATGGTATCCAGCGGTCAAGCGAAAGGACCTCATCGCCAAAGGCTATGTCGGTGAACTGTCGACGCATTCGCGCGGCTCGACCGTCGATGTCGCCATCGCGCGAGTCGACCGCAACACCGCTCCGAAACAGGCCTGTGGCGCGCCCGATGCCGACACGCTCGATTTCGGCACCGGCTTCGACTGTTTCGACCCGATGAGCGAAACGGCGCACCGTCCGCTCGCCGGGGTAGCAACCGCAAATCGCAAGAGGCTTGTCGAGGCCATGCGCGCCGGCGGCTTCAGGAATTATGCCCGCGAATGGTGGCATTTCACGCTGGAAAACGAGCCGTTTCCAAAGCAGCGCTTCGATTTTCCCCTCACCGCCGACTGAATCACTGATCGCTGCGAAGCAAATCGCGTCCAGACCACATCGAGCCATTGCCGAGGCGCGACCTTTCTCCAGATAGATCGCTGCATGAGCCCGGATTCGGCACCCCCGCCGTCGAGAGGAAAGAATTTCTTCATAAGGCCAAGGATCGGCGGAAAATTGCTTCGAACGGACAAAAAAAGCAACATTGAGTGCATCTAATTTCTACCAATTCAGTAGATTTGAAGCGATCTCAACGGAGGCGTAAATGACCAATCCTCATTTCAGGAAACTGCTCGGCGCCCTGGTCGCTGCATCGGTCCAATTCGGAACACTCGGTTTCGCGTTTGCCGATACCACCATCCTCAACGTGTCCTATGATCCGACGCGTGAGCTGTACAAGCAATTCGACGAGGCCTTTGTCGCCCACTGGAAGGCCGAGACCGGTGAGACGGTAACCGTCCAGCAATCGCATGGCGGGTCGGGCGCACAGGCCCGCGCCGTGATCGACGGCCTCGACGCCGACGTGGTGACGCTGGCGCTCGAAGGCGACATCAACGCGATCGTCTCGAAATCGAAGAAGATCAATCCCGACTGGAGGACCAAGTTCGAGAACAATTCGGCGCCCTACACCTCGACCATCGTCTTCCTCGTCCGCAAGGGCAACCCGAAGGGCATCCACGACTGGGGCGATCTGGTCAAGGACGACGTCCAAGTGATCACGCCAAACCCCAAGACCTCGGGCGGCGCACGCTGGAACTATCTCGCCGCCTGGGCCTATGCCAACGCCAGGGATGGCGGCGACGAAGCCAAGACCAAGGAATTCGTCGGCAATCTCTACGCCCATGTTCCGGTGCTCGACACCGGTGCGCGCGGCGCGACCGTAACCTTCGCGCAAAAGGGCCTGGGCGACGTGCTGCTGGCCTGGGAAAACGAGGCCTATCTGGCGCTCGACGAGTTCGGCGCCGACAATTTCGACATCGTCTACCCGCCGACTTCGATCCTGGCCGAGCCGCCCGTCGCTGTGGTCGACGCCAATGTCGATGCCAAGGGCACGCGAAAAGTCGCCGAAGCCTATCTGAGCTACCTCTACTCCAAGGAAGGCCAGACGCTGATCGCCAAAAACCATTATCGCCCGTCGAAGCCCGACCTGGTGCCGGCGGAGGACCTCGCCAAACTGCCGGAGATCAAGCTGATCACCATCGACGATCCACTTTTTGGCGGTTGGAAGAAGGCGCAGCCTTACCATTTCGGCGATGGTGGTATATTCGACCAGATCTATAAGCCGGCCCAGTAGACCCAGTAAGCTAGACTCTAGATCAGGACGACATGACCACAGCACCCGCAAAGGCGGGGTGGCGGTTCAGACAGCCGAGCGTCATTCCGGGTTTCGGATTGACGCTCGGCTTCTCTCTTGCCTACCTCACGCTCATCATCCTCATTCCCCTTTCGGGGCTGGTCTGGCGATCGGCCGCGCTCGGCTGGGCCGATTTCTGGGCGATCGCCACCGACCGCCGCACCATCAATGCGCTTGAAATCAGCTTCGGCACCGCCTTCATTGCCGCCGCGGTCAATGTCGTCTTCGGCACGATCGTCGCCTGGGTACTGGTGCGCTACAACTTTCCTGGCCGCCGCATCGTCGATGCCATGGTCGACCTGCCCTTCGCCTTGCCGACGGCGGTGGCCGGTATCGCGCTGACCACGCTCTACGCGCCGAATGGCCGGCTCGGGAGCCTGCTGGCACCGCTCGGCATCAAGGTCGCCTACACGCCGCTCGGCATCGTCATAGCGCTGATCTTCATCGGGCTGCCTTTTGTCGTGCGCACCGTTCAGCCGATCATGGAGGAGATCGACAAGGAGGTGGAGGAAGTGGCCGCGACGCTCGGCGCCAATCGCTTCCAGACCATCGCCCGGGTTCTGCTTCCGGGCCTGGCGCCGGCCATCGTCACCGGTTTCGCGCTGGCTTTCGCACGCGGTGTTGGCGAGTACGGCTCCGTCATCTTCATCGCCGGCAATCTGCCCTACAAATCCGAGATCGCGCCGCTTCTGATCGTCATCCGGCTGGAGGAATACAATTATGCGGCGGCGACCGCGATCGCGGCGATCATGCTCGCTTTGTCATTCGTGATGCTGCTGGTCATCAATCTGGTGCAGACGTGGAGCCGCAAGCGCTATGGCTGATCCGGAGATCAAATCCTACGCACCGCACCACGAAAGCCAGTCGGCGGCAGTGACCGAAAGCCGCCCGGCGAAAGCCGTGCTGATGATCGTGACCTTTGCCTTCCTCGGCATTTTCCTGCTCTTGCCGCTGATCGTCGTCTTCAACGAAGCCTTCGCAAAGGGCCTCAGTGCGTATACGGAGGCGCTGACCAACCCAGACACGCGCTCGGCGATCCACCTGACACTGCTGGTGGCGGCGATCTCGGTGCCACTCAATGTCGTCTTCGGCATCTCCGCCGCTTGGGCGATCGCCAAGTTCGAGTTCAAGGGCAAAGCCTTCCTCACCACGCTCATCGATCTGCCGTTTTCGGTCTCGCCGGTCATTTCCGGCCTGGTCTATGTGCTTTTGTTCGGAGCACAGGGCCTGCTCGGCGCCTGGCTGAAGGCGCATGGCATCGTCATCCTGTTTGCCGTGCCGGGCATCGTGCTCGCCACCATCTTCGTCACTTTCCCGTTCGTCGCCCGCGAACTGATTCCCTTGATGCAGGAACAGGGCAATGGCGACGAGGAGGCAGCGCTGTCGCTCGGCGCCAATGGCTGGCAGGCGTTCTGGTACGTGACGCTGCCCAACGTCAAATGGGGGCTGCTCTACGGCGTCTTGTTGTGCAATGCCCGCGCCATGGGCGAGTTCGGCGCGGTCTCCGTCGTGTCGGGCCACATACGCGGATTGACCAACACCATGCCGCTGCATGTCGAAATCCTGTATAACGAGTACAATGCCGCAGCCGCCTTCGCCGTCGCTTCACTACTTGCGGGCCTGGCGCTCGTCACGCTGGTCTTGAAAACACTTCTCGAAATGCGCTACGGCGCCGAGCTCGCCGCGACGCGCGGACACTAGATGAAATAAAGAGTTTGATGTCGCCCAAAGTGCGTAGCAGTTTCGGGATAACGACATGCATCGACGAAAAAGGGACGGTTGATGGAAGTTCGCGTTGCCAACGTGCGCAAGGAGTTTGAGCGGTTTCCGGCCCTCCACGACGTTTCGCTCGACATCAAGTCCGGCGAGCTGATCGCGTTGCTCGGACCCTCCGGCTCCGGCAAGACGACGCTGCTCAGGCTGATCGCCGGGCTGGAGCGGCCGACGAAAGGAACGATCTTCTTCGGCGAGGAGGATGCGTCGCAAAAGTCGATCCAGGAGCGCAATGTCGGCTTTGTCTTCCAGCATTATGCGTTGTTTCGCCATATGACGGTCGCCGACAATATCGGCTTCGGCCTCAAAGTCCGGCACG
>NZ_RZSX01000342.1:0-6300 GCF_004023105.1 Mesorhizobium sp. M5C.F.Ca.IN.020.32.2.1
CGAAGCCAAAGCTGATCGGGGTGTGCACGACCGCGCTCGTGGAGACGCGTGGCGAAGATTGCGCGGGTGATATTGCCAACGTCAAGCTGAAGCACACGCAAGAGCTTGCGGGTACGGAGGTCGTGCTGGCCAACACGCCGGATTTTGACGGCGCGATCGAAGAGGGCTGGGCCAGGGCAGTCACCGCAATGATCGAAGGGATTACACGCTCGGGCGAACGGGCGCGGCACCCGAAGAAGATCGCAATCCTGCCCGGATGCAACCTCACTGTCGCCGACGTCGAGCATATGCGGGACATGGTTGAAAGCTTTGGGCTCAAGCCGGTTATTCTGCCCGACATCTCAGGCTCGCTCGACGGTACGGTTCCTGACCGCTGGGTAGCGACCACATACGGCGGCACCAGCGTCGAGGACATTCGCGAGTTGGGCACGGCCATGCAATGCATCGCCATCGGTGAGCACATGCGCCGCCCGGCGAAAGCGCTGCTCGGGTTGACCGGCGTGCCTTACGTGTTGTTCCAGTCACTGACTGGGCTGCAGGACACGGACCGCTTCGTGTCGCTGCTGTCTTCGATTTCGGGCGCGGCGGTACCGGCCCGCGTGCGCCGGCGCCGGGCGCAATTGCAGGACGCGATGCTCGACGGACATTTCCATTTCGGCGGCAAGAAAATTGCCATCGCTGCCGAACCAGACCAGCTGTTCCAACTTGCAACCTTCTTTGCTGGCCTCGGCTCCGAGATAGCCGCGGCCGTCACAACGACCGACAGGTCTAAAATTCTCAAGAAAGTCCCGGCGGTTTCGGTTCAGATCGGCGATCTCGGCGATCTGGAAAGTCTTGCCGTCGGTGCTGACCTGCTTGTCACGCATTCGCACGGGCGCCAAGCATCGGAGCGGCTCCGAATTCCGCTCATGCGCATCGGGTTCCCGGTCTTCGATCGACTAGGCAGCCAGCACAAGCTCGCAATTCTCTATCAGGGCACCCGCGACCTGATCTTCGAGGTCGCCAACATCTTCCAGGCCAACCAACACGCGCCCACTCCTGAGGCGCTTGATCCACTCCGTAATCGAGAAATATCACATGAACGCTGTTCGCCGCCTCTCGCTGGTCAGTAATGAGGTTTTCGCCCCGATGCCTGAACGACGTGCGGGCGCATTGCGCGTTGCGATCGCCACTCAGGACATGCAGAACCTCAATGCCCATTTCGGGTCGGCCAAGCGCTTTGCTGTCTACGACGTGACGCGCGAGGAATGGAATCTCGTCGAAGCCGTGGCCTTCGATGACGTTTCGGATGAAAGCGGGGAGCATCGGGCCGAGGGCGATGACCGCATCACGCCCAAGGTGGATGCGCTGAAAGGCTGTCATCTGCTGTTTTGTCTGGCGATTGGCGGACCTTCGGCAGCCAAGGTTGTCGCGGCAAAAATCCACCCGATCAAAGTGGCGGAGCCCCAATCCATCCAAGAGGTGCTGTTGCGCACGCAGATGATGCTCAGGACGTGTCCTCCGCCCTGGCTGCGCAAGGTGCTGGCGCAAGCGGGCGTTGCCGAAACGAAACCGTCCTTCGAGGACGAGGACTGATAGGAGGACGCCAAATGTCTGACCCCGCAATCCCCCCAGCTGTCACCGAAGACGAGGCGGCTCTTTGCACCCCGTTCGTCAAATGCCTCGTGCGGCTGATCCGTGCTCAGGATTCCTATGGCTCGTGGGAACGCAAAGCGGACGCCGAGCTGCTGGGCGACTTCATCATTACCAAGGAACAGCGCCGAGCGATCCCGATCATCGGAGATCCCGATCCGGACGTGCTGTGGAGGCTCGACAAGTACTACGCCGCCATCGGGCTTGCGATCGAGGAGCGCTGCGGCCTTATGGCATCGCCGATGATCCAGGTGAGCCATGAGGGTTTTGGTCGGGTGCTTTTCACGACCGGACGGCTGGTCGTTTTGTCCAAAACGCTGCGCGATGTCCACCGGTTTGGCTTCGAGACGCTCCTGAAGCTCGCCACGGCTGGTACGAAGCTGGTCGACGATGCGATTTCAGTCATCGAAACCTTTCCCCACGTGGCGCTGGCATGATGGGCGCGATTTTCGAGAAAGGCCACCATGACGGACCCGAGAAACTTTGTTGGCCAGTCCCCTCGATCCAGGGGCTCGAGGCCGACCAGGTTGTTGGGGTATCGCTGATGAAGAAGCCGCTGGTCCTGATCTGCTCGCAAGATGCCGAGTTCTATCTGCTCTACAGTCACATACTGGAGGTGGACGGTTTCAGCAGTGAGACGGCAGACGGCGCGAAGGCTGCGCTGGCCTTGGCCGAACAACGGGAGCTTCAGGCCGTAGTGCTGGATTGCGACCCAGCCAGCATAAACGGGTCCGCAATTTGCGCCCACCTCAAGCGGGAACCGCGCACCACCGACCTGCCCATCATCGCCCTGATCGCGCCTGGCGCCGAGCACCAGCACCTCGATCTCTTGAAGGCAGGCGTTGAGAGCTTTGTGCGGCCGGTGGCTCCGGCCAAGCTGCTCGACTGCCTGCGGGCGAGGCTCGGGCTGACCAAGCGTGGTTCGAACGGGGTTGAAAACGACAGTTGGATTTGTTGTGGAGGCCTGGAGATGAAGCTCGATGCCCGTCGGGTTCGCGGTAATGGCCACGACATCCATCTCGGACGGATCGAGTTCAACGTGCTGCGGCTTATGATTGAGGCCCCCGGCAAGGTCTTCAGCCGGGACGAGCTTATCGGGGCGGCCTGGCCGCCCAACATTCATGTCGGTGCACGCACCGTCGATGTCCATATCAGCCGAATCAGGAGGGCGCTGAAAACGGCCTTGCTCGGCAGCGTCATTCGCACCGTCAGGTCGGCCGGCTACTCGCTCGAGAAGCCGGACGACTGAAATCGGTGGTCGAATGTGGTGCCGCTCTCTCTTCCTCCGCTGAGAGCGGGTTGCCGCAGACGCTCCTAACGAAGACCAAGAGAAGCAGGCAAATGGAATTTAAAAGCATATTCTGTGTGACGGGTGCTGATCATTCTGATGAGGACCTCACAACAGCTGCCGGACTGTGTGGCGAGGTCGGCGCGCACCTATCCGTACTGATTATACCGCCTCCATTGCTCTTGATGTCGTCTCCGCCCCTCGAGTGGGGTACGGGACGTGCACAGGCAATTGCAGTACCGAATTATCGATTTCAGCAAATCGAGAAATTTTCACAGGACGTGACCAGAATGGAAAGACGGTCCGCGGATATCCTCAAACGGCTGAAAGCTATGTCGCTTTCCTGTGACGTTGACACCGACTATTGCGATCCGGCTAGCCTCGGTGAAGTGGCGCGACAGCGGGCGCTCTGCGCTGACCTGACGATCGTTGGAGCGGACCTCCTCAACGATGAGACTCTCGGACCTCCTGTTGTCAACGGCTGCTTGTTCGATAGCGGAAAGCCGGTGCTCATCGTGCCGAAGGGCGCTAAGGCGACCCTGTCGCCTCGACGCGTGCTGGTCGGCTGGGATTCGCGCGTAGAGGCCTCGCGTGCGGTTCGGGAAGCTCTTAGTCTCCTATCCGCTGCTGAGGAAGTTTGTGTCGCTATGGTCGATCCGAAGGCGCAAAACAACGGGAAAGGTGCGCAGTCTGGAGCAGACATCGCTGCCTATCTTACTCGGCACGGTGCTCGGGTCTCCGTTGACCTGCTTAAGAGCGCCGGCAAATCGGCGGGCACAGTGCTGACTCAGCACGCGAACGACATCTGTGCTGACATGATAGTCATGGGTGCTTATGGCAGCCGTCGGCTGCGTGAGCGGATTTTCGGCGGTCCGCCGAGCTGGAGCTTTGAGAAGACCACATTGCCGCTGTTTTTGGCTCGCTGATCAGTTCCGTAGGAACACCGATCAGGTCGTAGGACCGCCAACCAGTCCGAAGTCGTCGTCGGTTACCGGTCGGATTGCGGAGACATGGCTGGATCCGCGAACATCGTGCGATGCTTGTCAGAGCCAAACCGGACGCCTCGACTGCTTCAGGACGCTCTCGTGCATCCAACTCGTGCGAGATCGTCTGTAACGGGCAGTAAAGACGAACGGCTGCAGCAGGCCGCAGCCAAGCCACAGGGCGGGTGTACCAGGGGACCCCCGCCTCGGGGCGCGAACCCTGTTGGAAGGCCCCTGATCAGTACCCGGACGCGGGTCAAATCGGCGGCTGCCCCCTGTCAGGCCTGCGGTGTGCAAGGGCCGCTGCCGCGGAGCTTCCTCTGCCCGATCGTCGGGCGTGCGACAATGTCGGGTTCCAGACGAGCTGGAATTACGAGAACTCGTTGGTTTGACGTTTTCTTTATCCGGCACGCTGCATGCATGGGAGTCTCCGAACGCATTAAGAGCCGTTATCCATGGTTACGCCCTCGAAAGAAAGCGCCGCTTCCGTCGTGGCTGGGAAACAGCCAATCCTGGGGTGGAGGCCGGCGCTAGATGCCGCCGTAAGATCCGGAAGAGCCGCGCGACAGCATCACACGCTTTCCTTCCGCTCTTGGGTTCGGATCATGCCGCGCCGCTGTCGATGCCGCCGACATTGAGTCCAAGACCTGGAAGGCGGCACACGCTTTTGCCGTCCTCGCACTCGGGACCGCGGCTCAAGGATGCCTGTGAGGTTCGCAATGCTCAATGCCTGGCGGTCGCCGCGCACATCCCGCTGAGTTGGAAAACACTCCTAGAGGAGCAAGGATAAGTGGACCTCTTTTGCATTGGTATCGGTGCTGGGCCGTCTAATTTGAGCCTTGCGTGTCAGACACAGGAAGAGATTGCGCAAGGGGCACTGTTCCTGGACCGGCAGGTCGATTTCCGCGGACATCCAGGCAGCGCTTTCGATTGCGCGGAGCTCCAGGTCGGCCACTTCCAGGATCTGGTTACTCTGGTCAATCCGCGATCAGCCTACACATTCGTAAACTACCTCCACGAGAACGGGCGTCTTTACCATTTCCTCAATGCGCAATTTCACGGGGTGCTCAGAGCCGAGTTCGCTCAATATCTCAACTGGGCGTTCCAGAAGAATCCGCTTGTCCGTGGCGGCGAGGCCGTTCGCGAAATCCGCTTTGAAGGCGAGTTTCGCGTGCGGACGGACAACGCGGTCCTTGATGCGAGAAACCTCGTCATCGACATAGGCAAGCAGGCGCAAATTCCGCCTCAGTTTCATGGCTGGACTGGACCCAACCTGTTCCACTCATCAGACCTAGCGCATATCCATCCTGAGGTGCACAAAAAGCATGTCTGCGTGGTTGGCGGCGGACAGTCGGGAGCCGAGCTGCTGCTGCACCTTGTCGGCCGGCCGAAAGAACGGCGGCCCGCGGCGGTCACTTGGGTCTTGACGCGCGGGATGCCTTTCGACGACCACCCGTTCACAAACGAGCTGTTCACGCCTTGCTTTTCGGATCGTTTTGCGGCCATGAGCGAGGTGCATCGCCAGCTGTTCCTGCGGCGTTTCGCGCTTGCCTCCGACGGGATTTCAGAAAGCACGTTGCGCGCGGTCTATCAGGCGCTCTACCACCACGCCTTTCTCGAGCCACACCAATGCGACATCACACTGCGGCCAAGTTGCAACGTGTCGCGCTGCATCAACGCAGGGGCGGGGCACAGGCTCACGCTGCAGCGCGGCATGGATAACATCGGAGAAGTAACCGCGGACATCGTCATCCTGGCCACGGGGTACGAGAACGCGCTGCCGGACTTCCTGGAACCGATCGCAGATCGCCTCGAGCAGATCGGCAATGAGCTCGCCACCGGCGAGGATTTTTCTGTGTACTGGGACGGACCGCGAGACAGACGCCTTTTCGTTCAGAACGCCTGCCTTGGACAGCGCGGGCTGGCTGATCCGAACTTTGGCCTGCTGGCCTGGCGAGCGCGCCGCATCCTGGACAGCCTTCTGGGGCGCCCGCCATGCACCAATCCCGAGCATCTGGGCTTCATCAGCCGTACGTTGATCGAGCGCCGGCCCGACCTCGTAGCCGAAGAAATGGGCAGCGGGATATAACTGGTCTACTATTGTTCATTGGCGGTGGCATCCAGGGAATGATGTACGCCTTCGTTGCGGCGAACGCGGGAGCCTTAGCCCAGATCATCTTGACCGAATAAGCACTCGGGCCCTGAGGCACATCGTATATTCTGCGGACGTTTCCCCTACGCTCGTTAAGACCTTACGTTCACTCGAAAGAGTGCGGTAGCCTCAGCGGCCATGGCTGAGCCCGCGCTCAGCGGGGAGGGTCCTTGCCTTTGGCGATGCATGTCGTGGCTGGACCCGGTGAGTTAGGTGAGTCCGGCCCGGTCTACCCAGCCCCTGCG
>NZ_RZSX01000343.1:0-6293 GCF_004023105.1 Mesorhizobium sp. M5C.F.Ca.IN.020.32.2.1
TCAGTCCGCCCCATGACGCAGCGCCAACGCTGCGTCATGGGGCGGACTGATGTGGCCGCTACGCATAGAAAATCCGATCTTTCTCCAGACCATCTACGGCAACTATCCGGACCTGTCTTCTGTCGAGATCACCAAGGCCGAAATCAGTCGAGACGGGCCTAGCCTGCACCTGCATTTTATATCGACCCGTCTCCCCTACCGGCCTCCCGTCAAATGGGGAGCATTCAACGCGGTGTATTTTGAACTCGGGTTCGAAGGTGTCGAGTCGATCAGCGTTCGGAAGTTCCAGAGTCATGACAGGAGCGCAGTCAGAATGTGGGACGACGCGGGCAAAATTCTGCTCACCTGCGAAGGAGCCGTCAGGCTGTCCGTGACATGCCAGTTCATGCGCATCATCAAAATATCCGGTCTGCTGCAGTCGCAATAGATGAACTTCCGATTCCGAGTGACCGCAAATCCGCCGCAGACGCCGTTCATTGCGACGAACAGCCAGTGCAGCTATGAACTTCGCTGCAAGAAGCCTTGGATCGAGAAATGAGCGTACACGCCCTTTATGTGACCGCTGCCTATGCCATCACGGCCGTGGTTCTGGCCGGGCTGATCGGCTGGATCCTGTTCGACCAGCGTGCGCGCAAGAGGGACCTCGCCGAGTTGGAAGCGTCCGGCGTGCGGCGGCGCTCCGACAAGGCGGGGAAATCATGAGCATGCAAACGGAAACGCCGGCGCGCGCGCGGCGCCTGATCGTGCTTTTGCCGCTGCTGATTTTCCTCGGGCTGGCGGGACTGTTCCTGACGCAGCTGCTGTCCAGCCGCGACACTTCGGAAGTGCCATCGGCACTGATCGGCCTGCCCGCGCCGCCGACCAACCTGCCGGCGCTGGAGGGCATGAATTTGCCCGGGCTCGACTCCAAGCAGTTCGCCGGCGAGGTTACGCTGGTCAACGTCTTCGCGTCGTGGTGCGGGCCGTGCCGCGACGAGCATCCGGTGCTGCTGGCGCTGTCGCAGGACAAGCGCTTCGTCATCGCCGCGCTCAACTACAAAGACCAGCCGGAAAACGCCCGCCGGTTCCTCGGCAATCTCGGCAACCCGTTCCAGGCGATCGGCGTCGACGCGGCGGGGCGCGCGGCAATCGACTGGGGCGTCTACGGCGTGCCGGAAACCTTCGTCGTCGGCAAGGACGGCAAGATCGCCTACAAGCATGTCGGCCCGCTGACGCCAGGCTCGGCGCAGAGGCTGCTTTTGCCGGAGGTGGAGAAGGCGCTGGCCGCTCCGGACTGAGACACCGGAAACGCGATGGACGAGCGAGACATCCGCGAGCATTTTCTGGCGCAGGCGAAAGCCTGCGATGGACTTGGCTCGCCTTTCACCGCGAATTTATGCCGTGCACTGGCCAAGGTTCTCGACGCAAACACCAGGACCGGGCGGGCGGTGCTCGGCTGGCCGGGCGACGCGCGCGCCGACGGCCTCGCATTGCGCGTGTGCGGCGCGCTGCATGCGTTGGTCCTGACGGGTGCCAGTGAGCGGCTGGCAATGATCTATCCGCCCAACCAGACAAGCGTATCCGAGATCGCGGCGGTGCTGCCGGAGGCAATTGCGCGATCCGACGAGCAGATCGTCGCCGGCCTCGCCGGCGCGCCGCAGACCAATGAAATCGCCCGGTCGGCGATGCTGCTGCCTGGATTTCTGACGATCGCGCGGGAATCCGGCCTGCCGCTGGACTTGTGCGAGATCGGTGCCAGCGCCGGGCTCAATCTCCTGTTCGACAGCTTTCACTACCGCTACGGCGATGCCGAGTGGGGAGACCCGGCCTCCCCCGTCCGGTTGGCACCGGAGGTGCGCGGCCACGCTGTTCCACTTGGAGGAGCGATCAACGTCCGCCATCGGGCTGGCTGCGACATCGCGCCGGTCGATGGCGCCGACGCAGCAACGCGGGTACGGCTTCGGTCTTACGTCTGGGCCGATCAGACGGCACGGCTGGCCCGGCTCGACGCCGCGCTGTCACTTGCCGAAAAGTTTCAACCGCTGCTTGTCAAAGCGGACGCGGCGCATTTTGTCGAGAAGGCACTGGCCGCACGGCAGCAGCAGGGCGGCGCCTTCGTGCTCTATCATTCGATCATGTGGCAATCCCTGCCGAGGGCGACCAAGGATGCCATCACCGCCACGCTGGAGCAGGCGGGCAGAGAGGCCACGGCCGTTGCGCCTATCGCAAGGCTGAGAATGGAGCCGCGCGATCACACCAAGCAGTGGGCGGTACTCAGCCTCACTCTATGGCCCGGCGGCGAGACACGCCGCCTAGCCAATTGCGATTACCACGGCCGCTGGATCGAATGGATTGGCTAAGCCCAATCAAACCGTTCTGGTTGCGCATGATCTCGTCCGAAAGTCTGCAATTTTTTGCTGCGCTGACCTTCGGTTCGGGATCATGCGTTCGCCTCAGCCGTAGATCTGCTTGTGGACCTGGTAGAGCATTTCGCTGCGGTCGGCGCGCATGTCGGCCAGATCGCGGCTGGAAAAGGAGTCTATTTCGGCGATGAGGCGGTTGTATTGCCGGCGCTTGGCGATGCTGGCGCGAGCGCGGCTCATGAAGTTGTCGAGAATCATAGCGAGGTCCTTCTGTGCCGCATTGTTGCGGCAGGTTGTTCCTCCCTGATCGATATGGAACATGACATAGTTATAGTGCGTTGCAAAAAGAAGATGTTGCAATGCACCATTGCGCTGAGCGCATAGCCGGTTAACGGCCATGAGCGCCGTCGTTTAGGCCCGTCATTGAGCAAGGGCGGCCTTGCCGCGTTTTGCCCCAATGTCTCAAGATCCGATATCAACGATCTTGCCATATCGATCTCCGGCTGGCTTGATCGCCCCGGCACTAGCGATTTGCATGACCGGGAGGAAACCATGGCCGCCGAAGACTACGAGATTCTCGATCCGCGTTTTGCGCGACTGTTCAACAGCAACGCGCAGGTGGACAGGCTGTTCACCGGATGCCGGTGGGCGGAAGGGCCGGCCTGGTTTGCGGCCGGCCGTTATCTGGTGTGGTCCGATATCCCCAACAACCGCATGCTGCGCTACGACGAGACCGATGGCAGCGTCAGCGTGTTCCGGCAGCCGTCCGGCAATTCCAACGGCAACACCGTCGACCGGCAGGGCCGGCTGGTCACTTGCGAGCATTCGGGCCGCCGCGTCAGCCGCACCGAGCATGACGGCTCGATCACCACCATCGCCGACAAATGGCGCGGCAAGCGGCTGAACTCGCCCAACGACGCGGTGGTCAAGTCCGATGGTTCGATCTGGTTCACCGACCCGACCTACGGCATCGATACGGATTATGAGGGCGCCAAGGCCGAGAGCGAGATCGGCGCCTGTCATGTCTACCGGGCTGACCCCGGCACCGGTGAGATCGAAGCGGTGATCACCGATATGGTCAGGCCCAACGGGCTTGCCTTCTCGCTTGACGAGAGGAAGCTCTATGTCGTCGACACCGGTCGCACGCATGGCGCCCAGAATCCGGCGCATATGCGGGTATTCAATGTCGACGAGGGCGGCAGGCAGGTATCCGGCGGAAATGTCTTCGCCGACTGCACGGCCGGCCTGTTCGATGGCTTCAGGCTCGACGATCAAGGGCGGATCTGGACGAGTGCCGCCGACGGCATCCATTGCTACGATCCGGACGGAACGCTGATCGGCAGGATCAAGGTGCCGGAAGTCGTCGCCAATTGCGTGTTCGGCGGCAACAAGCTGAACTGCCTCTACATCGCCGGCACGACCTCGCTCTACATGGTCCGGCTGATGGTCAACGGCGCAAAGACCTACTGAGCGGCCGCCAAGCAATATGCAAGCGAGCACATTGCTATGTCTTCTCGGGCGGATCG
Organism: Mesorhizobium sp. M5C.F.Ca.IN.020.32.2.1; assembly: GCF_004023105.1. NCBI lineage: Bacteria > Pseudomonadati > Pseudomonadota > Alphaproteobacteria > Hyphomicrobiales > Phyllobacteriaceae > Mesorhizobium > Mesorhizobium sp. M5C.F.Ca.IN.020.32.2.1. The sequence continues at coordinate 3,869 of NZ_RZSX01000343.1, forward strand.
CGCCCGAGCAGATTTACCACATGGTGTGTTTGTATTCTTCGTCCAGCCAGCGGTCGGTCGCCTCGGCCGAATCGGCGAGCGCCAGCTGGTCGCGCAGGATCTGGCCGAGCGTCGGCAACGTCGCGCGGTCGTACCAGGTTTCCGGCTTCCACAAATCGGAGCGCATGAAAGCCTTGGCGCAATGCATGTAGGCGGCCTTGACCGTCACCAGGACGACGCTTTGCGGTTCCTTGCCGTCGACGGCGAGCCGCTCGCGCAAAGCCGCATCGACGGTGATGCGGGCATCGCCGTTGACGCGCAGAGTCTCATTCATGCCTGGAATGAGAAAGAGCAGCCCGACCGAGGGGTTGAGAAGAATGTTCTCCAGAGTGTCGAGCCGGTTGTTGCCGGGCCGGTCGGGGATGGCAATGGTCTTCTCGTCAAGCACGGCGGCGAAGCCCGGTCTGTCGCCCTTCGGCGTCACATCGGCATTGCCGGCGCCGTCGGAGGAGCCGATCAGCAAGAACGGGCTTTTGCCGATGAAGGAACGGCTGTGGCCATCCAGCGCCTTCAATTCCTTGCGGATCGAGCCGTCGGTCGGCCGAGGCGTCTTGTAGATCGTTCTCAGCACCTCGCGCGTGGTGACGAATTCCATGCCCTCTCCTTAACCGTTACTTGCCGGCCTTCTCTTCGTTTCCGGTCTTACCTTCAAGCGAATGGCGCATGATCAGCGGCATCTGGCTGAAGGTGAAAAGAAGCGTGATCGGCATGATCCCCCAGACCTTGAAGGTAACCCAGGTGTCGGTGGAAAAATTCCGCCAGACCACTTCGTTGACAAGGGCCAGAAACAGGAAAAACAGGCCCCAGCGGAAGGTGAGTTTCTTCCAGCCCTCGGCATCGAGGCTGAAAGCCGAATCGAAGACGTAGCCGAGCAGCGACTTGCCGAAGAACAGCCCGCCGAGCAGCACGCCGCCGAACAGCATGTTGACGATGGTCGGCTTCATCTTGATGAAGATGTCGTCCTGCAGATAGAGCGTCAGCGCGCCGAAGACGAAGACGACGACGCCCGAGACCATCGGCATGATTGGCAAGGTGCGGGTGAGCAGCCAGGAAGCGATCAGCGCGATCGCCGTCGCGGCCATGAACAGGCCGGTGGCGACGAAGATCGGCCCACCGAATTCGGCCAGCGCCGGAAATTTCTGTGTCAGCCATGCGCCGCGCGCGTTGGCGAAGAAGAACACCATCAAGGGGCCGAGCTCCAGCACCATCTTGAGCAGCGGATTGACGCCTTCCTTCTTCTGTTTCTGCGGGTCGGACGGGTCGCGTTCGAGGATGCGCGGGTTCATAGGCTTTCCTTCTTGCGCATGATCCTGTCCAAAAAGTCTGCGACTTTTGGGATCATGATTGTTACGCTACTCCAGCGATCGCCCTGGCGAACTCGCTTGCGGAGAATGGTTCGAGGTCGTCGACCTGTTCGCCGACGCCGATGAAATAGACCGGCAATTTGTGCTTTGCCGCGATCGCCACCAGAATACCGCCGCGTGCCGTGCCGTCCAGCTTGGTCATCACCAGGCCGTTGACACCGGCGACATTGCGGAAGATCTCGACCTGGTTGAGCGCGTTCTGGCCGGTGGTGGCGTCGACCGTCTGCAGCACGGTGTGCGGCGCCTCCGGATCGAGCTTGCCCAGCACCCGGACGATCTTTTCCAGTTCCGCCATCAGCTCGGTCTTGTTCTGCAGCCGCCCGGCGGTGTCGATGATCAGCACGTCGGAGCCGGCTTGCTTGGCCTGTTCGAAGGCGTCGTAGGCAAGACCTGCCGCATCGGCGCCAAGCTTCGAGGCGATGACCGGCGACTTGGTGCGCTCGCCCCAGATCTTCAACTGCTCGATCGCCGCGGCGCGGAACGTGTCGCCGGCTGCGAGCATCACCGATAGGCCGCCATCGGTGAGCTTTGCCGCCAGCTTGCCGATGGTCGTGGTCTTGCCGGTGCCGTTGACGCCGACGACAAGGATGACATGCGGCTTGTGGCTGAGGTCGAGCTCCAGCGGCAAAGCGACATGGGTCAGCACCTTCTCCACTTCGGTCGCCATGATGGCACGGACTTCTGCCTCGGAGACGTCCTTGCCGTAGCGGCTGGCGGCCAGTGAATCGGTGATGCGCAGGGCCGTTTCCATACCGAGATCGGCGCGGATCAGCACGTCCTCCAGATCCTGGAGCGTGTCCTCATCCAGCTTGCGCTTGGTGAAGACGCCGGCGATGTTGCCGGACAGTTCCCGGGAAGAGCGGGCAAGCCCCTCCTTCATGCGCTGGAACCAAGAGCGTTTCGGTGCCGGTTCCGGCGCCTTCTGCGGCCCGGCTTTCTGCTCGACCTTCTTGGTTACGGTGACCTTGCCGGGGGCGGGCTTTGGCTCCGGCGGCGGCTGCGGAACGGCCTCGCGCTTTACC
>NZ_RZSX01000344.1:0-6278 GCF_004023105.1 Mesorhizobium sp. M5C.F.Ca.IN.020.32.2.1
GATTATCAGCCGGCGATCGTCGTCAGCCTCGGCGACAGCTTTCATGACGGCGGCGGCGCCGCGCGCATGCACTCCAGCTTTCGCGAGCGGCTGGAAGGACTGATGGCCGGCCGCGACTGGTTCTGGGTCGCCGGCAACCATGACCCGGACGCGCCGGCCGACCTGCCCGGCGAGACGGTGCGCGAGCTGGCCATAGGCTCTCTCGTATTCCGGCATGAACCTTCGGCATTGAGAGTGGAAGGCGAGGTCGCCGGCCATCTGCACCCTTGCGCCCGCATCGTGCAGCAAGGCCGCTCGGTGCGGCGCCGCTGCTTTGCCGGCGATGGCGGCCGCATGATCATGCCGGCCTTCGGCGCCTATACCGGCTCGCTCAATGTGCTCGATCGCGCTTATGCCGGGCTGTTCCGCCGCGAAACGCTGATGGCCTATATGCTCGGCGCTGAGCGCATCTTCGCCATTTCCCACGCGATGCTCAGGCCGGGCTGAGCTGCTCTACCTGCCATAGTAGAGGGTGACTGTGTGCTTGGCTTCGGCGAAGAACAGCCAGCGCTCGACCAGCATGCCAGCGAACTGGACGATTGCGGCGAGTGTCGACAGCACCGCCGCATAGGGCCATGGCAAGGCGAACACGGCAACCAGCAGCAAGACGGGCAGAGCGAAGGCCAGCACTTGCGTGATCTGGCGCAGCCGCGCCTTGTGCTTGCGTGCGATGCGAAAGCCCATCTCCTTGAGCAGATAGTTTTCCTCGGTGTGCGGCCATTCCAGCGACCGCACAGTACCGCCGGCAAGCCCGGTCGCGGTGTTGACGGTTGTCGCAATTTCCAGTCTGTCATTGTATCGCCAGGTTGCCACCTTCCAGCCCCAGCCAAGCAAGGTCAGCAGCATGCAACCTGCCAGAAGAATAGTCGAACCGATGGCGAAACCCTGCAGCAGCGCGTTGAGAAGCACGCCGCCGCTCATCGCCGAAAAAATGAGATAACCGGGCAAGGTATAGCGGCTGTGCCACTGGGCGATCGGCTTCAGCGATGCATAGATCATGCCGGTGGTGCAGACCGTGATGACCGCGCCGACCGCAGCCAGCAGCCCGGCTACGGCCACCCAGCCGTCCGTGCGGCCAAGGACCACCCAGCCCATGGCGAACAGCCCCGCCGGCACGAAGGTCGCGACCGACGCAACGCCTTCGCGCGACAACCAGGAGCTGCGCCATTGCGAGAATGCCCTCCAGGCACGATCTGGCCGGCCGAGGTGGCCGGCCGACGACAACAGGCCGGCCGAGATCAGTCCAAGCGCCAGCCCCATGCCGACGAGGCCGAGCCAGAAGTCAGGCGGGACGAACCCTGGTCCAGCCAGCACCCCAAGCAGCGCGAGCAGGCCGTAACCGGCCCCCGTAGCGGTGGTGAAAAAGACGACCGAGAAAGCTGGATGCATGGATGTGCGGATCAGTTCGAAAGCATGCGGTCGACCCAGCCGAGGAAACCGCCCTCGGCCCGCACCGCTTCGAGCGCCGGCGCCGGCACCGATGCGGCGCGTGTGGTATGGGCGCGCGGCGGCAAATATTTGTTGGTCGGGTGATAGCCGAGTTCGGGCATCAGGTCGACGCCGCCGCGCTCGGCCACCAGCTGCGATACGGCCGATGCCGGGTCGCCGAGATCGCCGAAATGCCGCGCGCTGGTCGGGCAGGCGGCGACGCAGGCCGGCACGCGGTCTTCTTCCGCCAGATTGTCGTTGTAGATGCGGTCGACGCACAGCGTGCATTTCTTCATCACGCCAACATCGGTGTCGAATTCTCGCGCGCCATAGGGGCAGGCCCAGCTGCATAGTTTGCAGCCGATGCACTTGTCCTCGTCGACCAGCACGATGCCGTCCGAGGTCCGTTTGTAGGAGGCGCCGGTCGGGCAGACGGTGACACAGGCCGGTGTCTCGCAATGCAGGCAGGAGCGTGGGAAATTGACCGTGCGCCCACCCGTCTCCGTTATGTGCTCATAGCTGTGCACGCGGTTGAACCAGACCCCGTCGACATCGCCGCCATAGGGATCGAGGTCGGTCAGCGGCGCCATGTGACCGCCGGTGTTCCATTCCTTGCAGGCGGTGACGCAGGCCTGGCAACCGACGCAGGTGTCGAGATCGATGACCAGGCCGAGCTTCTTGTCGGTATGGGCGGGAAGGCAGGTCATGGTCTGGCAGCCTCTCTTTCCCGGCGGAACTCGGCCCCGAAACTGAGCTTGTCAGGCGAGGGTTCGAAATGCGGCGGCTGCCGGAAGCGCTCAAACTGCGGCTCGGTGAAGCCTGCTTCTTCAGCGCATTTGACGATGCGGACGCGCAGGTCGAACCATGCCGCCTGGCCGGTCACCGGATCGGAATTCGAATAGCGCTTGCCGTTCGCATCGGCGGAGGTCTGGTCGCCGATGATATGGTTGAGCAGGAAGCCGCGATTCGATTCGGCGGCGTCGTCCTTCAGCCCCCAGCTGCCGCGCCGTTTGCCGATCGCGTTCCAGGTCCACACCGTATCCGGGTTGACGCCGTCGACCAGCTTGATCTGCCCCTTGACCCTGCCGTTGATGCTCTCGATCCACACCCAGTCCTCATCGGCAAGGCCGAGGCCGGCCGCGGTCCGGTTGTGCACGAACAGCCGGTTCTGGCTGGTGATCTGCCGCAGCCACGCGTTCTGCGAACCCCAGGAGTGGTACATATGCATCGGCCGCTGTGTCAGCGCGTGCAGCGGGTATTTCTCGAGGTCGACAGCGGCCTCCTCGAAGGGCGCATACCAGAACGGCAGCGGATCCATATAGGTCTCGATGCGGCTGCGCTCTGCCTCCGGCGGCCGCACCCTCCCATGGCCGCGCGCGGCGAGGCGAAAGCGCTGCATCGGCTCGGAATAGAGCTGGAAGACGATCGGCTCGGCCTTCGTGACAAAGCCCATATTCTCGGCGAAATCAAGATAGGAGCGGTTGGCCATCTTGTAGTAGCGCTGGTCGTCCGCAAAATCATGGTGCCAGAAGCCGCCATTGTCGATGTAGCGCTGAAGCTGGTCGGGATTGGCCTCGCCCTTACCGATCGAGGCGCCGTCCTTGCCGCGCCAGCCGGCGAGCGGGCCGATCCCCGGCGAGCGCTCATGATTGACGATGTAATCGGCATAGTCGCGGTATTTGGCCGAGCCGTCGTCGTCGACGAAGCCGGGCAAGCCGAGCCGCGCGCCGAGCTCTATCAGCACCGACTGGAATGGCCTGACGTCGCGGTCCGGCTCGACGACGGGATGGCGGATGGCGTCGCCCGGGCCGTCGGCATGGCTGATCGGCCGGTCGAGCAGGCTGATGCAGTCATGCCTTTCGAGATAGGTGGTGTCGGGAAGCACGAGGTCGGCGAACGGCACGGTCTCGGAATAATAGGCGTCGGAATAGATGATGAAGGGGATCTTGTAGTTTCCGGCCTCGTCGCTGTCGGTCAGCATGGCGATGGTCTCGACGGTGTTCATCGACGAGTTCCAGGCCATGTTGGACATGTACATCATCAGCGTATCGATCTTGTAGGGATCGCCGGCCCAGGCGTTGCGGATGACGGTGTGCATGAGTCCATGCGCGGCGAGCGGCGAGTCCCAGGAGTAAGCCTTGTCGATACGGATGGGCGCGCCGTCATCATCGACCAGCAGATCGTCCGGCCCGCAGACGAAGCCGAGCGGCATGCCCTCCAGCGGCGTCATCGGCCTGACGTCCTTGCCCGCCGGCTTCAGCTCCGGCGGCGCCGAGCGGGGGTAAGGCGGCTTGAAGCGAAAGCCGCCCGGCACGTCCACTGTGCCGAGAAGCACCTGAAGCAGATGAATGGCGCGGCAAGAGTGAAAGCCGTTCGAATGGGCCGAGATGCCGCGCATCGCGTGCATCGACACTGGCCGGCCCTTGATCGTCTCGTGCCGGCGACCGGCCCAGTCCGTCCACGCCACCGGCAGTTCGATCGCCTGGTCGAAGGCGACATGCGCCAGTTCGGCGGCGATCCGGCGGATGGTGTCGGCGGGTACGCCGCAGCGTTCGGCAACCGCATCGGGAGAATAGCTCTCCTGCAGATAGCGGTCGGCGATGAGCTGGAAGACCGGCACGCAGCGGTGGCCGTCGACCTGGAAGTTGCCGGTCAGCGCCGGTTTTGCATCAGTGTCGGTGGCGCTGATGGGCACTTTCGCCGCCCTGTCCCAGGCCAGCGGATTGCCGTCACTGTCGCGCGCGAACAGCCCGTCATCGGCCGCACCCGACTCCTGGATGACGAGGACATGGGCGTTGGTGTAACGCAGCAAATAATCGAGGTCGACGCGGCCGGCCTTCAGCAATTCGTGGACGAGGGCAAACACGAACAGGCCGTCGGTGCCAGGCCGGATGCCGATCCAGTCATCGGCGATGGCGTTGTAGCCGGTGCGGCACGGATTGATCGAGACCACCTTGGCGCCGCGCGCCTTGAGCTTGCCGAGACCGATCTTGATCGGATTGGAATCATGGTCTTCGGCCACGCCGAACAGCATGAAGTATCTGGTGTTGTCCCAGTCGGGTTCGCCGAACTCCCAGAATGAGCCGCCGATGGTATAGAGCCCGCCGGCCGCCATATTGACCGAGCAGAAGCCGCCATGGGCGGCGAAATTCGGCGTGCCGAACTGGCTCGCCCACCAGCCGGTCAAGGATTGCGACTGATCGCGCCCGGTGAAGAAGGCGAGTTTCTTCGAGTCGGTCTGGCGTATCCTCGAAAGCCGTTCCGTCGCGATGGAAAATGCTTCCTCCCACTCGATCTCACGGAATTCTCCCGAGCCGCGCGGACCTGTGCGCAGCAATGGCTTCTTCAACCGGGCCGGACTGTAGTGCTGCATGATGCCGGCGCTGCCCTTGCCGCACAGCACGCCACGATTGACCGGATGGTCCTTGTTGCCGTTGATGTAGCGGACCTTGCCGTCCTTGATGTGGACGTCGATGCCGCAGCGGCAGGCGCACATGTAGCAGGTGGTCTTGGCGATGCTGTCGGAGACATCGGGCGAAGTATCGACGCCATCGCCCTCGTCGGGCGCGCGTGTGTCGGCAAGGGGCCGTTGGGACGGTGCGGAATTGGCGCCGCGCAGCGTTCGGTGGTTCATGATCCGGTGCTTTTGTAAGCCGTGAATTTGGCTCTCGTCTTCGGCCCGGGGCCGCGCATGTAGTGCTCTTCCGGATGATAGCGATCGCCGGCAAGCCGGCGCCGTAGGCTGCGGGTCCAACGGGCAAACAGGGATTTTAACCGCCCGATCACATTCTACCCTTTGCGGCCTGGCCGCGATATTTTTCCAATTCCTTTCAGAAACTTAGAACAAAGCAATCGATCCGTCTAACAAGTTGCTCTTGTAACTTCAATCGAATTTGTTTCTTAATTCTCTCATGACCCTAGACCAATTGCGGATCTTCGTTGCTGTCGCCGAGCGAGGGCATATGACCAAGGCGGCCGAGCTGCTGGGCATTTCCCAGTCGGCGGCGTCGGCCGCCATCCGCTCGCTCGAACAGCAGCACGGCGTCCGGCTGTTCAACCGGGTCGGCCGCAACATCGAGCTCGCGCAGACCGGGCACCGGTTCTTGCCTGAGGCCAAGGCCGTGCTCGAGCGGGCGGCTGCCGCTCACAATGTGCTGGAGCACGTTTCCCAGACGATCACCGGCAGCCTTTCGATCGCCGCCAGCCAAACTATTGCCAGCTACTGGCTGCCGCGCCGCCTGGCCTCCTTCCACGAGGCCTATCCCGCCGTCAGGCTGAGCGTGACCATCGGCAACACCAGGCAGGTCGAGACCAATGTCCTGGACGGTACGGCGGATTTTGGCTTGGTCGAGGGGCGCACTGAATCCGACATATTGCGGCGCGCCAAGGTCGATGTGGATCGACTGATGCTGGTCGTGGCGCATTCGCATCCCGAGATCGTTGAAGTCTCGCGCGGGCATCCGGATATCAGGGAGTTCCGCTGGATCATCAGGGAAGGCGGATCAGGCACGCGCGAGGTGCTGGAAGATCTTGCCCGCCGCGAAGGGATCTCGTTCGCGGACCTGCGGATATTCCTAGTACTGCCGAGCAACGAGGCGGTTCGTCAGGTGGTCGAGGCCGGCGCCGGCGCCACCATCATTTCGAGGCTCGTCGTCGAACGAGCCGTTGCCGAAGGCAGCTTGCGGTCCGTGCCAATCGAACTGCCGAAGCGCGATTTCGCGATGATCACGCATCGTGACCGGCAGGCAAGCCTGGCCCAGATGGCACTCAAGGTGCATCTGAGCGCGAGGGCCGACGAAACGGTCCGGGAA
>NZ_RZSX01000345.1:0-6269 GCF_004023105.1 Mesorhizobium sp. M5C.F.Ca.IN.020.32.2.1
CAGCGCCAGGGACGCTGCGGCACTTTTGATTTTGCGCATGATCCCCGGCGAAATCGATTCCGATTCTCCGGGTCATGCGCTAGCCTTGCCCGCAGTGTATTCCGACGGTTGTCGGTAGAACCGAAGCCGCGTTATAAATCCCGCAAGGGTGTTGCTGATGTTGGGACGGATCCTGCCTTTTTTTCTGTGCCCGATGCTGCTGTTGGGGAGCGGCTGCTCGCGCAGCTACGACGGCACCGTCGTCATTCCAAGGCCACTCGATGTCCGGCGGTTCTGGGATAGGCCGCCGCAGCAGGCGCAAGCCGAACAGCCGCAGTTGCTGCAGACCAATGTCTTTCCTGTGGCGCCCGAAACGCCGGAAAGAGCGGCGGCCCGCAGAACCAGCACCCCCGTGGCGCGGAGGAGGCAAATCACCAGGATTTCCAAAGATCCGACGCCGTCATCCGAGCCGGCAAAACCGCTCACCTGCAGGAACGTAAGTCAACCCGGAAAACGGGTCCGCATGGTTTGCGAATAGCCAGCCGGCATTCAAACGGTGGCAGCTAAAAAGATGCGCCCTAAACACGTACTGCGCACCTGACGCAGCGGTTCGGTCACACGCGCACGCGATCGCCGAAAGCATGTGCTGACCGGTGGGTTTCGGGTTGCGCGATCGGCGTTACCGCCGCCACGTTGAAACCTTATCCCGCCCTCGACGTTAACGGCTATTGCAGCGCCGCGCGTACCTTTGGACGCACAAAACACGTTGTAGCGTTTTGATTTGGCTCATGGTCCTGAACCGAAGGCAAGCGGGGCAGAGATTGATCCCGATTCTTTCTGGTGATGCGCTGGATGGTCAAAGGAGACGGCATACATGTCGATTCACTTCACGGTCTCGGACCTGACCAGAAATCTGTTTCACTCGCCCAGAAATCTGTTTCACTCGCTGAGACTTGACCATGAGCGCGCGCCGAGACCTCTCAGCCCTGAGCAAAGTCTTTTGCTGGAATGCTACCTGGCCGGCGAGATTCCGGAATCGGCCTGGAGCGACTACGTCTTCGAGGCGCCGGAGTTGGCGCGCCATGTCAATGCGAGACGCGGGCAACACTGATATCTCGTGGACTGGGATTCGGGTCCGATCGCTTGAGATGCCGCCACCCCGATGTTTGAAGGCTTGACACCCGACGACAAGTCAGGCCGCAGTTTCCCGGGGACAATAGCCGTTGAAACAAAAAGGCCGGCACATAGCCGACCTTTCCTTCCACCTCGACTGCGCCAGTACATCCGTGGTCGCGAGTTGGAGGTGAATTGCCGATCAGTAGATAGGGATTTGGTTAACGAATCCTTAACCGACGGAAGCTGCTCATCGACGCGTCATGGTCAATCTGATCTGCGTTTTCGTGATGAGTGCGGAAAGTCGTCTTTAAATGCGGCACATATTATTAATCGTTGTGAACCAATGTGTTAGCGTGTGAAGCATGCCTAAGTAACTATCGTATTCTGGAAGTCAATTTATGGCCGTACTTGGCGCCCTCCCTCCCGACGTTCTCTGTCGACCAATTCGCCAAGCTGATTGGGAAGGAGTGGTCGACTGCCTGTGCCGGGGCTTTCCGGAGCGTGACCGGAGTTACTGGATTCAGGCGCTGACACGTTTGTCGCAACGGCCTGCCGTCGCCGACTTCCCACAATACGGCCTGGCTTTGGAGAAGGCTGATCGGATCGTCGGCGTTGTGCTGACCCTGTATACCCTTTATCCGGGGCAGGAAGGCGACGAAGTCCGCTGTAACCTTTCAAGCTGGTCCGTCGACGCGGAATTTCGTCCCTATGGCGCCAAATTGGTTACGACGCTTCTCAAGCGCAGGGACGTGACCTACACGAATATTTCGCCGGCGCCCGCAACGTTAAAAGCCAACTGGGCGCTCGGCTTTCGCCCCTTCTCCACCGGACAATTTGCCTTCTTGCCGGCTTTTAGTTCGGCGCAGCGGTCATGTCGCGTGCTTGAAGCTCGTCCCGATCTTGCCGAAATGGCGATGCTGCCGGACAGTGAGAGATACATACTCTCGGAACACGCCGCGCTGGGCTGCCTTTCATTGATTTGCATTTGCGACGGAGCAGCGTTTCCTTTCGTATTAATGCCGCGCCGGATATTGCGCGGTCTTATCCCATCCTATCAGGTCATCTATTGCCGCTCCCTCGCAGATTTGAGCCGGTGCGCCGGTGCTGTGGGACGCTTTCTCTTGCGAAGCGGCTTCCTGCTGTGCGTCGTCGACGCCAAGGAGCCGATTGCAGGCCTGTTCGGGTGGTACCGCCCCAACAGGGGGCTGAAATACTTCAAGGGTCCCAGACCACCCTCGCTCGGAGATCTGACGTTTACCGAGCTTGTGATGTTCGGTCCCTGAACGCCAAGCGCAACGCCGCCCCGATTTGCAGCAATGCCGATGCCTCTGGCCTATCTATCCGGCGGCCGGGCGGTGTCTCGGCCTATGACTGCAGCCCTGTCGCCTGAGGGGCAAGCTCGATGCGCTCAACGCAGTCAGCCAAGACGCCTCACGCCTCGGCCTGCGACTTCACATAGGCGATATAGCCGCGCACGTCGGCGGCCGGCTCGGCATAGGCTTTGCCGAGCTTCTTCTCGATCGCCGCCATGTACTCCTTCGCCCATTGCGGCAGCGCATAATCGATGACGGCCAGGAATTCGAGCGTCGCGGCCAGGCGAATGTCGGCGATCGACGGATTCTTGCCGCCGATGAACGGCTTGCCGTTCCTGAAGAAGCTGTGAAAGACCTCCAGCGGCTCGGCTATCGCGGCTATAGCGGCCTTCTGGGCTTCCGACTTCTTGTCGGGATGAGCGTCGCTGTGGCCGACCTCGCCGGCATATTGTGGGAAGTTCAGCGCAGGATAGGTGGCGCGCGCCACATAGGGGTAGAGCGTGCCGATCAGGTAGAACATGGCGCTGTCGATCATTGCCCGCTTGGCCGGCGCCTTGGGATATAATTTCTCCAGCCCATGCTTGTTGGCGAGATACTGCATGATGGCGCAGCTTTCCCACAGGACGCCTCTCGGCAAGCCCTTGTCCTCGATCATCGGCGTCAGATGCGCCGGGTTTCGCGCCATGTACTCAGGCGAGCGTGTGTGGCCCCATACGTCGGTCTCGGAATGGTCGAGCCCGGCCGCGCGCGCAAACACCCGAACGCTCATATTGTTGACGCTCGGCTTCAGCATGCTGAGCGTCAGCCCGGCTTTTTTCGCTGATTTCGCTTTGGCCTTGGCCGCGGGCTTCGCGGATGCCTTGCCTGCAGGTTTTGCGGCGGCTTTCGTTGCCGACCCGGCGGAAGCTTTCGGCGCCTTGGCCGCAGGCTTTGTCGCCTTGGCAGCTGGTTTTGTGGCGGCCTTGACAGCCGGCTTCTTCGCACTCTTCGTTGTCGTCTTTGCCATTATGGTCCTCCCTCGGGTTGCTGTCGTCAGTATGGATTTTTCGGCGCGCGGTCCTCCGACAAGGTGGCGCGGGAGCGCTCGACAAGCGCCTGGATCGCGTCGGCGAGGTGCACTTCGGCGATTGCGTAGTCGCCGCGCGCGACGCGAATCTTGTGCGCCTGCATCAGCACGTCGGCATGGGTGAAGCCCGCCGGCGGCTCGAAACGGTAGGAGGCGAGTTCGATCAGCAGGCCGAGCGGATCCTCGAAATAGATCGAATCCATAAAACCGCGATCCTTGACGCCGCTGTGCTTGATGGCGCGCTCGTCGAGCCGGGCAACCGCCTGCAGGAAGGTGACGCGCGACACCGCAAACGCGATGTGATGGACGCAGCCCGTATCGGTCGGCGTGCGCCGCTTCACTAGCGTGCGGCTCTCATCGGTGAAGATAGTGATCAGCCGGCCGTCACCCGGATCGAAATAGAGGTGGCTTTCGCTGGCCTTGTCGAGATTGGGCTGCTCGAAGATGAAAGGCATGCCAAGCACGCCTTCCCAGAAATCGATCGAAGTCTGGCGCCCGGCGCCGACCAGCGTGATGTGATGGACACCCTGCGACTGCAGTTTCTGCATTTGGCCCTCTCTCCCTGCGCTCTTCTCTTCCCGACGAGCTTGGATCTATTCGCTGCGCGACAAATTCATCTCCGGCCGCGTTCTGCACCTTTGGCCCCTATTTACATGACGCGATGCTAATTCAATTGAGGGGGCCGCGCCAGAAGCGGTGACTGCGGCCGTGACCGACGGCGATGCCAGGTACGCAAACGTTTTGAGATCCTTGGTACGCCCAAGGGGAATCGAACCCCTGTTCCCGCCGTGAGAGGGCGGTGTCCTGACCGCTAGACGATGGGCGCGTTCAAGAACCGGCGATATAGGCTGACGGCTGGGAAAAAGCAACTGGGCTTCGGACAGTCGATGATGCTGGAAAAATATCCGTTGCAATCCTATCGTTTTGGCTCGATCAGGTCCCAGAGATTTCCATGGAGATCGGCGAAAACCGCCACCGTGCCGTAGGCCTCGTGGCGAGGTGCCTCACGGAATTCGACGCCCTTTTCGAGCATTGCCGTGTGGTCGCGGACAAAATCGTCGGTTTCGAGAAACAAAAAGACGCGGCCGCCGGTCTGGTTGCCGATACTATCCCTTTGCGCATCATCGGCCGCTTCGGCCAGCAGCAGCCGCGCGCCTTGTCCATTGGCCGGCGCCACCGTGACCCAGCGCTTGCCGCCGCCAAGATCCACGTCTTCGATGAGCAAAAAGCCCAGCTTGCCGACGTACCAGGAGATCGCCTCGTCGTAATTTGCGACGACAAGCGCGACGGTGGCCACACGGCGATGTTCGGCGAATCCAGTCATTTGTTACGGATCGAAAAGCGACCGACAATGCGGCGCTCAGTGATGTCGTAGACAAAGATGGCGCGGCTGCCGTCGGCAAGTTCCGCATCGATGGAGACGCGGTTGCCGGAGAGCGACTGGCTGATGAGCTTGGCGCCGACCGGCAGCACGACGTCGCCGGTCAGCGGCTCGCCGGCCGGCACCTGGATGTCGCCGGCAAGGGGTGGGGCTGCAGGTGGCGCGGTGCGCGTTTTGTAGACAAGGGCCGCGATCACCACCATAAGGGCGAGAAACAGCAGGCCAAGATTGATGGCGACGAAGCGGACGAGCTTCTTGCGCACCTTTTCAACCTCGGGGTCGAGCGGCTTTTCCTCGTCTTCGTCGGCAGCAGCCATGGCAAAACATCCCGGAGCGATTTCGATGAGCGCTCATAACGAAGAGGCCCCCATATTGATAGAGGATGGATTGATAGGGAATGGATTGATGGAGGGCGGATCACCAGACGGTAGATCGCCAAACGGGGGATCGATCGTGCTGGAAGCGGGTCCCGATGCGGCCGGCCAGCGCCTCGACCGGTGGCTGGCGGGCAAGCTCGGCCCGGACATGTCGCGCAGCCGGGTGCAGATGCTGATCAGACACGGCGCCGTCAAGGTCGGCGGCCAGCCGGTCAACGAGACCAAACGCAAGATGGCGGCCGGTGACCGCGTATCGGTCGATATGCCGGAGCCGGAGCCGGCGGAGCCGCAAGGCGAGAACATCGCGCTCGACGTCCTCTATGAAGACAATGAATTGATCGTCATCAACAAGCCGCCTGGGCTTGTCGTCCATCCCGGCGCCGGCAACTGGACCGGCACGCTGGTCAACGCGTTGATCCACCATTGCGGCGATAGTCTTTCCGGCATCGGCGGTGTGCGGCGGCCGGGCATCGTCCATCGCCTGGACAAGGAGACCAGTGGCGTCATGGTCGTCGCCAAGACCGATCGCGCCCACAAGTCATTGTCGGAGGCCTTTGCCGATCATGGCCTGACCGGCGATCTCAAACGCGCCTACCTGGCGCTGGTCTGGGGCATACCGATGAGACCGACAGGCACGGTGGACGAGCCGCTCGGCCGCGCCGTTGACCGCGTGCGCCGCGCCGTGGTGCCGGAGGGCCGCGACGATGCCCGCCACGCCGTCACCCATTTCACCGTGATCGAGCGCTTTGGCGAGCAGCAAAAGCAATTTGCCTCGGCAAGTCTGGTCGAATGCCGGCTCGAGACAGGCCGCACCCATCAGATCCGTGTCCATATGGCCCATATCGGCCATCCGGTCGTCGGCGACCCCGATTACGGCCAGGCCTTTCGTACCAAGGCGAACCGGCTGCCCGAGCCGCTGAAGGGCCGGGTGAAGGCATTTCCGCGACAGGCGTTGCATGCCCGCCTCCTTGAATTTCGGCATCCGACGACCCATTTAACGATGAGGTTCGAGGCGCCTGTACCGAGGGATATGGAGG
>NZ_RZSX01000346.1:0-6252 GCF_004023105.1 Mesorhizobium sp. M5C.F.Ca.IN.020.32.2.1
GCCTTCCCTTCTCCCATAGGACAGGTGAGAAGGGAAGGCAGCCTGGCCGCTCAGGCGGCCTCGTCCGTGATGGTGCGGCTGAGGCGGCGGACTTCCTCGTCGTTGAGCAGGCCGCCAGCGCGCAGCAGGCTGGCGAAGCGGCCATTGCGCATCGACAATTCGGCGAAGCCACCCATTTCGACCACCTTGCCCTTGTCCATGAACACAACCAGATCGGCATCTCGAACGGTGGTCAAGCGGTGGGCGATGATGAAGGTAGTGCGGCCGCGCCGCAATTCGTCGATCGCTTCCTTGACGCGGTCTTCCGTCTCGACATCGAGCGCGCTGGTCGCTTCGTCGAGCACCAGGATGGGCGAATCCTTCAGCACGGCGCGCGCGATCGCGATACGCTGGCGCTCGCCGCCCGAAAGCTGTCCCCCGCGTTCGCCGACGACCGTGTCGTAGCCGTTGCTCTTCGACAGGATGAAATCCTGCGCGGCAGCGGCATTGGCGGCAGCGTGGACCTCATCATAGGTCGCCTCGGCGCGCCCGACGCGGATATTGTCCTCGATCGAGCGGTTGAGCAGGCCCGCATCCTGGAACACGGTGGCGATCGAGTGGCGCAGCGACTTGCGGGTCACCGTACGGGTATCGATGCCATCGATCAGAATCCGGCCGCTGGACGGCGCAAAGACGCGCTGCAAAAGATTGATGAGCGTGGTCTTGCCCGCGCCCGTCGGACCGACGACGGCGACGGTCTGGCCGGCATGGACCTCGAACGACACGTCGTTCACGCCCTGCCCCGAATTGGCGAATTCGAAGCTGACGTTTTCAAAACGCACATGACCAGTGACGTTGCCGAGGTCACGCAACCCGTCCGGCTCGGCGGCGTCGGCCGCGGAGTCCTCGAGGCGGTAAAATTCCTCGAGCTTGGCCCTGGCCTCCGAAATCTGGTTGGCGAAGGCCGACATCTGGTCGAGCCGGGCAATCAGCAGCGTTGCAAAGCCGGTAAAGGCGATGACGTCACCGATACGCAATTGGCCATGCATGACCAGATAGGAGCCGATCAACAGCACGACCATCATCGAAATGGTGGACGACAGGCGGTGCAGGGCGTTGGCCAATGCCCACCAGTCGAGCACCGGATATTGGGCATCAAGCAGATTCTTGACATAACGCTTCAAGGCGTCGGTCTCGTGGCCGATTCTATTGTAGCTCTGCAGCACGGCGACGTTGCTCACCGAGTCGCTCACATGCGCGAACACCTGGTGAAAATGCCGCTCCACGGACGCCTGGCCTTCCCTGGTCCGACGCATCACCAGCCGCCCGATTCCGACATAGAGCGCGCCCAGCGCCAGCAGGACCATCGACATGCGAATATCCATGCTGAGCGCCGTCGGCACCAGCAGAACCAGTGCCACGACAGTGGACAAATGCTGCCTCATGAACTCGAGCCAGAGGCTGAACAGGGTCTCGACCGCGCGCAGAAGCGTATGCAGAGAATTGGAGGTGCCGCGCTGATGATGCCAAGCAAGCGGCATGGTGATCACGCGCTCGAATGACTGACAAAGCACCTCGCTGCGTCGTGCATGGGCAAAGCGGTCAGCGCCGCGCGCCACCAGAACGAAGGCGACGACGTTGAAGACGCCTATACCGGCCCATACGGCGAGCGTCGAAAAGACCGAGCCGCCGTCCGAAATAGCATCGATCACCCGTCCGAACATGATCGGCTCAAGGATGGCGATAATGGCCAGCGCGACATTCGCCCCGCAGATAAACGCGACGCGTTTTCTGTCGGCAGCGAGATAACCAAGCGCTCTCCAGTAGATCTGCAGAAGGGACACTTCAGCTACTCCGGCAAATTGTTATTGTGCACTGCATCATTTTCTACACGTACCCGTTGACGTGTCGCGAAACAATGCTCGTGTACCCCTTCAGTTCCCAATTCGCGAACAAAAGATGGCGACGCTGCGAAATCTGTCGTGATCACCTAACGGTTTGAGAAAAAAGGTAAAATGTCAGCCCTGCGGCAAAATCGTGGCAGGCTGCAAGCACTGCCGCAATTTTAATCAGCAACTGGTCATGTACGAATCCCTAAAGGCTGCACCGGCTTTTGGGAAAGCTCATGCGCAATAGAATTTCTAGAGCAACCTTAAACAACGCGCACCCCAAGACGTGCAAAAACGCCAAAATCCTTGGAACTACGCCGGTATCCTGACGACCACCTCGGCCTTGTCGCCGGCTTTCGGTTCGAAAGACGAAGCCTTCGTCTTTTTACCATCTACCTCTAACGAGATGGCTTTGACCTTGGCGTCGCGGACAACGCGAACCCTGAGTTCGGCCCCCAGCACCTTGAGCGTTGCTGTATAACCATTCCAATGGCTGGGGAGTTTCGGCCTGAACCGAATGCGCTCGCCCCTGCGCTCAATGCCGAGGATGCCCTCGACCGCCGCGCGATAAAGCCAGCCGGCCGAGCCGGTGTACCAGGTCCAGCCACCGCGGCCGCCCTTGCCTTGCCCGGCGTAGACGTCGGCCGCGACGACATAAGGCTCGACACGGTAGTGCTCGGCAGCGGCCTCGTCGAGCGCGTGGTTGACCGGGTTGAGCATCGAGAGACAGCGGTAGGCGTCGTCGGTGCGCCCCATTTCGGCGAGCGCAATGACGAACCATGTCGCCGCGTGGGTGTACTGGCCGCCGTTTTCACGGACACCCGGCGGGTAGCTCTTGATGTAGCCTGGATTCTGTTCCGTCCTGGAGAAGGGCGGGGTGAAAAGCTTGACGATCTTGAGCTCGTCGTCGACGAGCATTTTCATCGCCTGCTGCATCGCCGTCGTCGACCGCGCCGGATCGCCCTCGCCCGACAGCACGCTCCACGACTGGGCAATCGAGTCGATCTTGCACTCCTGCGAACCGCGCGACCCCAGTGGCGTGCCGTCGTCGAAGCTGCCGCGACGGTACCATTCACCATCCCAGGCCGTGCTTTCCAGCGCCCGCTTCAGCACGTCAGCGTGTTTTGTCCAGGCTTGCGCGCGCTTGGTATCGCCTTCCGCCTTGGCGACAGGTGCAAAGTCGCCCAGCGTCTTCAGCAGGAACCAGCCCAGCCAGACGCTCTCGCCCTTACCGTGCTCGCCGACACGGTTCATGCCGTCGTTCCAGTCGCCACCGAGGATCAGCGGCAGTCCGGCGGGGCTGCTGCGCTTGATCGCAAGGTCAAGTGCGCGTGCGCAATGATCATAGAGTGAAGCGGTCTTCTTCGAGATCTCCGGGGTGAAGAAGGCGTCGTGCTCGCCTTCTTCCAGAGGCGGCCCGTCGATGAAGGGCAGTTGTTCCCTCAGGATCGCGGTATCGCCGGTCACCTGCAAGTAGTGTGACGTGGCGTGGGCGAGCCAGACAACGTCGTCGGAAATCATGGTGCGGACGCCTGCCTCGGTGCGCGGCAGCCACCAGTGCTGCACGTCACCTTCGGGGAATTGCCGCCGCGCCGCGTTGAGGATCTGGTCGCGCGCCAATTTCGGATCATGGACAAGCAGAGCCAGCGTGTCCTGCAACTGATCGCGGAAGCCAAAAGCGCCGCTCGCCTGGTAAAACGCGGAGCGGGCGCGGATGCGGCAGGCAAGGCTCTGATAGGGCAGCCAGTGGTTGACCATGGCGTTGAGCGTCTTGTCCGGCGTCTCGACCTGGATGGTGTCGAGAAACCCCCGCCAGGTGCGTTCGTTGTCAGCCAGCCGCTGATCGAAATCCTTGCTGCTATGATGCTGTACCAGCGCGCTGGCTTCCTCGGCAGAGGCTGCATCGCCGAGCAGCCAGAGCAGCGTCACGTCGCCGCCGGCAGGGATGTCGATGTCGCGTGCAATTGCAGCACAAGGATCATCGCCGGCCTCGACGCGGCCCGACAGGCTGGCGCCGCTGAGCACGGCATGCGGAAGTTCGCTGGTGCCGTGCCGGCCGATGAACTCGCCGCGGTCGGCCGGTACAGAATGTGCCGCGCTGTCGGTGGCCAGGAAGGCGACCCGGTCGCTGAAGTCGAGCCCGTACGGATTTTGCGCCAGCAACGCGCCCGTCACAGCATCCCTGGACGGAACGATGGTCGCCGCCGTGCGCGAACGATGGCTGCCAAGAACCCATTCCGCATAGGCATAAACCCGCAGGCGCGCCGGCACCGAACCCGAATTCTGGATGCGCAATCGGGAGATTTTCACCGGATCGACAGAATCCACCACATGGGTCAAGTCCATCGACAGCGGTCCGCGCTTCGAACGGAAGGTCGAAAAACCCTGCCCGTGCCATGTTTCGTAGGTCATGGCGGGATCGCGCACGACTGCGGCCGCCGGCGAGAACGCCCGGCCGTTGGCGTGATCGTAGATATAGATGCCCTCGCCGGGCCGGTTGGTGACCGGGTCGTTCGCCCACGGCGTCAATTGATAGTCGCGGCTGTTTCGGCTCCAGGTGAAGGCAGCGCCTTCAGCCGAAACATGGAAACCGAACGAGGCGTTGGAGATGACGTTGATCCAGGGCTGCGGCGTCGTACGCCGGCCAGCAAGGCGCACGACATAGTGGCGTCCGTCGCCCTCGAAGCCGCCAAAACCGTTCCACTGATTGAGCCCGCTGCCGTCGGCACTGCCTTCGATCGAGGCCTGGGCAGCCCATGCCTGCGGCGCCGGCGGAAACGGTTCGCGAAGCGCTGCTGCACCTGCCGGCTGCAAAGCGTCCCGTGCTTGCAGCGCAGCGGCCTCGGCGCGCTCGATCTGATCGAAGATGGTGCCGTTTCGCGTGTGCAGGGCGACGCGGGCGACGGCGAGCAGCGTCTTGTAGGTCGTTTCGTCCATGAGATCGCGGCGCACGGCGAAGATGTGCTGGCGGGGTCCGAGCTCCTTGCCGCGCAGACGGCTGTTTTCGCACAGCGTCTCGACTGCCCGTTGCAGATCCTGCACGTAGGATGAAGCCTGCTCGTTGACCACGACAAAGTCGATCATCATGCCGCGGGCGCGCATATATTCCTGGAAGCGGAGCGCCTGGGCAACGATTTCGAGATCGGCGACATCGCCGATCCTGACCAGGAAAATCGGAAAGTCGCCGGATATGCTGGTCGGCCACAGACTGGACTGCTTACCGAGCCCGGAGGCGATCGATTCGGCCGGAAGGCGCAGGAACGGATCAGGATAGATCAGATAACGCGCCAGATTCTGCACATTGGCGGCATCGGCAAGGCTGAGGCCGAGATGACGGGTCTGCACCTGCGAGCGGGTCCAGGCGAGCATCGCCTGACGGGCGAAGGCTTCCGGATGATCGAGCCGCGCAATGGCATCTTCGAGTTCGGCACGGTTGGCGCCGACGGCAGTCCAGAAGGTCAGCGATATCTTCTTGTTGGCCGGCACGCGCACCTGTCGGCGAAGTGCTGCGACCGGATCCAGCGTGAAGCCGGAATGGCCGCCAAGCTTGGCGCCGGGATCGAAGGCGGCGGCCTCGGTTATGGTGCGGCCGCGGCCGATGAAGGCGCGCCGGTCGGTTTCGGCCTCGGCGTCGCGCGTCGACCCAGACGGGTCGGTGACGAAGTGGACCATGGTGACATCAGGCTCGTCCGTTTCCCGCTTGCGTCTTGTGGCGAAGATCGCCCCGTTATTCGCAGCGATTTCGGTTTCCACGAACATTTTCGAGAAGGCCGGATGCGCGTTGTCGGATGCGTCGTAGCCCAGCACCAGTTCGGCAAAGGAGGTCACTTCGATATGCCGATCGACCGGGCCGTCATTGTAGAGCGTCACCCGCCGGCCTTCGCCGTTTCCTTCCGAGATGACGATGCATTCGACCTCCGAACGCAGTGATCCCACCGACTTGACGAAGCTCGCCTTGTCGTCGGAGAACAGCGTCTGCACTTCTTCGTCGGTGGCACGCTTCGGCTCGGCGGTGGCCGACCACCAGTCGCCGGTGCCGGCGTCGCGCAGGAAGATATAGGAGCCAAGCCGATCCTCGGTTGGATCCGGCTGCCAGCGCGTGACGGCAAGCTCGCCCCAGCGGCTATAGCCGGAGCCGGTCGCGGTGACCATGACCGAGTAGCGGCCATTGGACATGACGCTGGTCGAACGCAGCGCCTTGAGCGGGTTGAGCACGATGCGCGTATCGGGGCTCTCGACTTCCGTTTCGTCCTTCGACCGTTCGTCGGCCTCGGTCCTGACGGTGGCGGTCGGGATGTCGCGCGGCGCTCTTTCCTGCAGCAGCAACTCGGCCGACTCGATCACCGGATCGCTGTGGAAGCGGTCGCGCAGGCGTCCTTCGAAG
>NZ_RZSX01000347.1:0-6249 GCF_004023105.1 Mesorhizobium sp. M5C.F.Ca.IN.020.32.2.1
GATCGGAGCCGTAGCCCATGGTCACGCCAGCGCTTTGAAGCGTTTCGAGCGCCGACAAGCCGGCATCGAGAACGAAGCTCACCTTTTCAAGGGATTCGGCGGACATGCCGTATCTGGCTCCGTCCCGAGCGACGACAGCAAAGGTGATGTTCGTCGGGACGACGAACGCGCCTGCCTCGCGAACCCGGTTGGCGGTTGTCGCTTTGATGAGGTTTCCATGCTCGATTCGGATGGTCGACGTTTCATCCCAGATTTACTTTCGCGCCTCACGCCGGCACTCGCGCACATAGTCCGCCGGGTTATGTCGCCAAGCGCCGAGCGGATTTGCGGCAAGGGGAAGTCCGGGCACTCCTCGCACCCTCGTCCTCGCGCAACACCGCACGTAACAGAAACGATAGCACGCATTCTCACAATTAACGACGGCTGTTCGGCAGTGGGCTTCGTCGCGAGCGAGGACGAGAGTGTCGGGTCTACAACCAAATGTCGGAGGTCGGACCCAAATGTCGGAGGTCGGACACGCAAGGCCCTTACCACGTAGGTGATTGAAAGCTTTATTGACGAGGCGCTCCAATGGCCGGCCCGCAATGCGGGAGATATTGTTAGAGGCGTCTCGAATGACTTCTCCGCGGGACCCGAAGGGCGTCTCAGGCATCCTTTGGCACGATTAGTGCAACGGATGATCCGCAAACGTTGCCGATACAATGTGAGGGGAGCGTCACCCAGATTTTTGTGTTGACCGTCCACTCACTCTTCACCCAGTGGCTGCCGCGCAGGCGCTTGCGGACGCCGGTCAGCCCGATAGCTCATCGATCCAGATCAGCGGAGAACAATACACAGAATGGGAACGAGATCAGCATGAACTCGAATTTTAGTCGTTTGGCCCAAGCCACCGCTATGAACTTGCTCTGGACGTCGGCGAACGAAGGCATGTGGATGCCGGCCCAGATTACGGAACTTGGCGCGGCCATGCGCGCGAATGGACTCCAGCTTGATCCCGCGCAGCTCAGCCGTCTAGACACTGCCCCGCTCAACGCGATCGTATCACTGGGCGGATGTTCAGCTTCCTTCGTCAGTCCGCAAGGACTGGTTGCGACCAACCGTCACTGCGTGCTGGAATCGATCCAGTACAACAGCAAGGAGAGTCAAGACTATCTCACCAAGGGATTTCTAGCGAAAAGCCTTGGTGAAGAATTACCCGCGGTGCCCGGCAGCCGCATCTATGTGATCGAGGATATCCGTGATGTGACCGCCGACATGCTCAAGGGCGTATCGGACAAGCTGAACGGCTTTGCCCGCTATGAGCGGCTCGACAGGAACCGGAAGGCGCTGATCGCCGCATGTGAAGAACAGCCCAATCGCCGCTGCGACGTGGAGTCCTATTATGGCGGCGCCTCCTACTATCTCCAGCAGAAGCTCGAAATTCAGGACGTGCGCCTAGTCTATGCGCCCGCGCTCGGCATCGGTAACTTCGGCGGCGAAACGGACAATTGGACGTGGCCGCGCCACACAGGCGACTTCGGTTTTTACCGCGCTTATGTCGCTCCTGATGGTTCCTCCCGGCCTTATGCGCGCGACAACGTGCCCTACCGGCCGAAGAGCTGGCTGCGCATTGCCTCTAAAGGCGTGCAAGACGGCGATTTCGTCATGGTCGTCGGCTTTCCCGGAGAAACCAATCGGTTCCGCACGGCGGATGAAGTACGGTTCAATTTCGCGCGGTACGAACCGCTGTTGCAGCATTTGCTGTCGGATTATGCGGCCCAGATAAACCAAACCACGGCAGGCAATCGAGAAGCGCAGATCCGCTACGCCTCCATCCTGCAAGGCGTGGAAAACTACAAGAAGAAGTTGGCGGGCGATCTCGCCGGGGCCAATGCGATCGGGCTCGACGTGCGCAAGGCGATCGAGGAGAAAGCTTATCTCGACTGGGTCGCCGACGATCCCGCGCGGCAGGCGCGCTATGGCGCAGCGATCGGCGAACTGGGCGCCATGGTGGACGAGAATAGCCAGGCCTCGCTCGAGGGGCTGCGCCAGGCGCTGCTGAACCGCGCGCAAATGCTCTCATCCGCGCGCACTCTGTATCGCTGGGCCAAGGAGCACGAGAAGCTCGATGAAGACCGCGAACGCGGCTTTCAGGATCGTGACCGTAACCAGACCGTGGATCAACTGACGCAGATCGAACGCGGTTACCTGCCCGACATCGATCGCAAGCTATTTGAGGCCGCGCTCGATGAATATCGCCGGCTAGACGCAAAGGACCGCGATACTGCGTTCGAAACGGCTCTGGACCAAATCGGCCTTGACCGACTTTATGCAGAAACCAAACTCGCCGACACGGCCACGCGGCTCGGCTGGCTCGACAAGCGGGCTGCTGCCTTCGAGGCGTCGGACGATCCTTTCATCAAGCTGGCGGTCGCGCTCTATCCCGGCGACATAGCTGCGGAGCGCGCGGCGAAGGACCGCGCTGGCCGAGCGCAGGCGGCGCGCGCGACTTATATGCAGGGCCTGCGCGCCTACTGGCAGGCGATTGGCCGGCCGGTGTATCCCGACGCGAATGGATCGCTGCGCATCACCTGGGGCAAGGTGTCGGGGCGAACACGCGACGGGCAGATCTGGACGCCATTCACCACGGCTGAGGGACTTCTGGCCAAGCACACTGGCAAGGGCGAGTTTGATGCGCCCGCCGCCGCCGTCGCTGCGATCCGGGCCAAGAATTATGGCCCCTATGTCGCGCCGGAGCTGGGCACTTTGCCGGTCGACTTCATGTCCACGGTCGACATTACCAATGGCAATAGCGGCTCGGCCACGCTGAATGGGCGCGGCGAGTTCGTCGGTCTCGCCTTTGATGGCACGCTCGATGGAGTGATCTCCGATTGGGCATATGCCGCAGACCGCAGTCGAAGCATCCATGTCGACAGTCGCTTCATGCTTTGGACCATGGACAAGATTGACGGCGCTGCCTGGTTGCTCAAGGAGATGGGAGTGCTGCCGGCGTCGCGTTCATGAGCGGGGTAGTCTGGCGGTAGGCGGCCTGTCGGCGTCATACCTCCACAAATCCCCCTTGGAATTTTAGACAAATCCCGTGTGGAAGCGCCGCCTCAGCCGGTCTTGCAGCGCCTGCCGGTCGGCGACGAGGTCGTCGCAGCGACCCGGCGCCGCTGCCCGGCCATCAATTGTCCAATCGGCGCCCACGTGCCAACACAAACACGCCGCAGTCATAAGCATTCGGCTGTCGGGTCATGGGGGCTGCCTCGAAGGTGCCGTTCAGCACCCTTGCGAGCTGGTTTGCAGGCTCGTCGTTGTGGCCCTGTCCGGGAGGAGTCGTGGTGATAGGCGACCCGCTCCGGGTTGCGGCCATCAACGAGCAGCAGCGAGCAATGGGTGCTGTCGCTGGTACGATTGCCATTGCTCACTGGCACGAATAGGAAGTCGGCTGGGCCGACAGCTCGATTATAGATGACCTGCAATGTCTCTTGCGCGTTCTGCGACCCTGCGTAACGCATTTGATCCACCTCGCGACCCAAGTTCCATGTTCCAGTCTGCCAATTATGCGACTTTAGAAGTACAAACCATGAACGCTGTGGCCGCGTGGTTATTGAGTTCCAATCGCTATTTAGTCTGCTTGCATGTTCCGAAATGACCGCGTTGGGCCCGCAAGCTGACAGGCGGCTTTGCGGACCACTGGGTAGAAAGGAGTCATCCGCCACGACGTTGCGCACAGCCCGGAGGTGCAACTCCAACGCATGATGCGTATCTTATAGCGAGTTTAGGTCTATATGGAACTCAAACGCACCTCCGGTCTGCAGATCACCACGTCGTATTCAGCGCGTGCGCATTTTCGAGAAGTCGGCACCGACGACTAGCAGGTTCTCATGTTCCATCTTGGCCCCTCCGGCATCATCCTTATTGATACTGCTTGGCACCATGACTTCGAACCTGACCGACGTCACAAGGTCATCGCTCACACTCGACACCCACGCTCAACCGGAATCGTCAATATGCAGCAACATTTCTGCATCGACATCAGCTGATACGTCATCAGCAATAGTCATCGATCGAGTCGCCAAGGTCCTCTCCAGCTAGTTCGCAGAAGTGCTTCAGAGCGCCCTTGAGACTGAAGAAGGTGAATTCGCTTCGGTGATGGAAAAGGCCATCATGGATTGAAATGTGGGCCACTGCCCAATTCTTTATGGCGTCGCCGGCAAAATGAGTGAGTACGATCAGGTCATCGTCCTTGAGATTCCGGTCGACGACGAGGCTCGTGGAGAGCTGGTTGCGCGCGAAGATACTTCCGAAAGAGAGGCGCGATTCATAAAGAAGAAGGGCGTCGTCGGTGAATTCGTCCGGGCACGCCGGAAATTCGGTTGGAACCTTCCAGCGGACCTGGACCGCAAGAGGGGTCAGAGATGGGTAGAGTGTTTCTGCCTGGTTAAGCATTCTTCAATCCTCGCGGCGTGAGTGCCTCAATGATCAGCCTTGCCGAGAAACGACACTTGGTAAAGACTTGCGACCGCAAAGATCGGGTGGCCGTGTCACTAAATGCATATAGCCCTAGCGACTGCTATACCTGATTGAGTGTTGCGCGCCCGCCACGCTCGGACTGAGCGATTTGACGGCGATGCTTGCACCGTCAACAACGTGATTCGAGACAGCATGAGACATGGCTGCATGAGTGGCCCAAGGGTCACCGCCTAACCCGTAACATCCTGAAATCCGTTGCGGCCTGCTTGGTGGCGAAGCCGTACGTCCACCACCCTTGCCATCGACGTCCAGACGGATCCCCTGGATCGGCAGCTTTCAGGAAATGGCTTGGGCAATTCGAGCGGCTGGAATGAGGCGCAAAGCCGCCGTTCACCTCTCCTTCGAGTCAGCGCTCCGACCGGCCAAAATCGTCGAGGCCTCCAACAAGGTGAAATGGGTATTTCACACTGACGCGCAACCCGGGGTGATGAAGGTATGCCAAAACCCACCGAGCCTGATTGGCGATCCAGCGTTAGCCGTCTCAACCTGAAATCGCGGCAACGTTTGCCGACGACTGATCCAATGCCAACCGCTCCATTTCCGGGCGACTGTGTTCACGGGCGGCAAGAATCTGGGCTCTTGTCTGCTTGAGTTGCTCAAGACCGAGAACCAAGGCGCCCTGCAGCCGCTTGCGGTCGCCGAGAATATCCTGGTCGATCTGCGCGATATCGCGTGGATCGATCGCGCGTGAGGGATCGAAGACAAAGCGGGCTTCGACGGACCTTCGCCAATTTAACAACTTCTGCGCCGTTTTGGGTTCGAATCCGGACACGCTGTAGAGCTTGTTCCTCTCGACATCGAGCGCTGTTTCGACGCCATACGACTCCAGGACCTGTTTCTTTCCCGGTCCGATGCTCTCGATCTTTGCCGATGAGATTTCAAAGTTGTCCAGGAACCGGTGCAGTTGCGCCTGACGGCGGTCGCGCTCGAGCTCCGAGATCCTGGCTACCGTTTGGAAGGTAAGATGTCCCATTCGCGCCTGAGCCCGGCGAGCACCGTTTTTTGCCTGTCGAAGGCATCCGGCCCGGCTCTCTGCATCCACGTGGTTTGCGCGTTTTTCCACTGGGTGGCGGCCTCGCCGGCGATGCGCCGGTATTCCGCAGCCTCACTGTCCCTGTTCAAGAAACCTCTCAACCCCAGAAAAACCCCCAAGGCAATGCCCAGCACCCAGATCTGCGCCATCATCAAGCCAGCGACGCCGACTACTGCGGCCGCTACTCCTGCCCGGAAGTTGGTGCGGCGCGCGTGCCCCTTGAGCTTCAAGGCGTTGGGATCTGGTGTCACATTCTTCTCGGGGACGGTCGGCACCGGCCCGGGATGCGGGATGGCGTCCACCTGCGCTGGAATCCGGCGATATCGAAAAGCGTCGCCCCGCTGGCGGGAACAACGGTTGAGAACAGCGGGACGCCAGTGGCGCCTTCCATTTTGCACCAAGGGCACGGCGATGAGCCAAGTGACCAGTGGCTGGAATTGGCGGAGCACTGCTTGAGGTTCGCTTCAAGTTCGGCCAAGGCAGCCACCCAGTCCCGGGCCACGGGCCTGCCAGCCGACGTTCCTTTTTGCGAGAAGGCATCCTCAAACATTTTTGCAAGTCGTGGGCCGACGGTGGAACGCGCCCCGAAACCCGAAGCTTCTTGCAGGCCGAGAAGGAACTGGACGGCAAGGGCTGGCTTCCCGCAGCGTTGCGGGCGACGGTCAAAGTAGAAAGCGACAGTATGGCAATCGCCGCCG
>NZ_RZSX01000348.1:0-6249 GCF_004023105.1 Mesorhizobium sp. M5C.F.Ca.IN.020.32.2.1
TCAACATCCTGACCGGCGCCGCCGGCGAGATCGGCGACGAGATCTGCGCCAACCCGCTGGTCAAGAAGATCACCTTCACCGGCTCGACCGAGGTCGGCAAGATCCTGATCCAGAAGTCGTCCGTCACCGTCAAGAAGGTCTCCATGGAGCTCGGCGGCAACGCGCCGTTCCTCGTCTTCGACGATGCCGACATCGAACGTGCCGTCGCCGGCGCGATCACCGCCAAGTACCGCAATTCCGGCCAGACCTGCGTCTGCACCAACCGCTTCCTGGTTCAGGCCGGCGTCTACGACAAGTTCGTCGAGAAGCTCGCCGCTGCCAGCAACGAGCTGAAGGTCGGTTCCGGCCTCGAAGATGGCGTGCAGCAGGGGCCGCTGATCGACGAGAAGGCAGTCGAGAAGGTCGAGGAACTGATCGCCGACGCCACCGCCAAGGGCGGCAAGGTCGTCGCCGGCGGCAAGCGCCATGCGCTCGGCGGTTCGTTCTTCCAGCCGACGGTGATCGCCGACGCGACGGCGAAGATGCGCTTCATGAAGGAAGAGATTTTTGGCCCGGTCGCGCCGGTGTTCAAGTTCGAAACCGAGGAGGAAGCCGTGGCGCTTGCCGACGACACCGAATTCGGCCTCGCCTGCTATTTCTACACCGGCGATCTCGGCCGCGCCTTCCGGGTCATGGAAGGGCTGAAATACGGCATGGTCGGCGTCAATGAAGGCCTCATCACCACACCTGAGGCGCCATTCGGCGGCGTCAAGGAATCGGGCCTCGGCAAGGAAGGCGGACATCAGGGCATCGAGGATTATCTCGACACCAAATATGTCTGCATCGGCGGCCTCGGCCTCTGATTTGGCAGGGCCTGTTGACCGTCAACAGACCCAAGCCGGCCCGAGAGGCCAGGCGGGGATGGATCAACCAACTGGCGTTTCGGGCATGGCGATGAAAGACGG
The DNA here is from genome assembly GCF_004023105.1 of Mesorhizobium sp. M5C.F.Ca.IN.020.32.2.1. Taxonomy (NCBI): domain Bacteria; kingdom Pseudomonadati; phylum Pseudomonadota; class Alphaproteobacteria; order Hyphomicrobiales; family Phyllobacteriaceae; genus Mesorhizobium; species Mesorhizobium sp. M5C.F.Ca.IN.020.32.2.1. Next base: position 945 of record NZ_RZSX01000348.1, read on the forward strand.
CGAGGTCTTCGGTACGACGCAAGCGGGTGAGGCCGTCCGCCGCTTCACCATCCACGGCGGCGGCCTCACCGCCAACATCATCGGGCTGGGCGCCATCGTCCAGGATCTGCGCCTGGCCGGGCACGATGCGCCGCTGGTGCTCGGCTATGGCAATTTCGAATTTTATGAAACGGATACGGCCTTCTTCGGCGCCGTCGTCGGACGCTATGCCAACCGCATCCGCGATGGCCGCTTCACTATCGCCGGCCAGCGTTACCAGACCGAGCGCAACTTCCTCGACAAGCACACGCTGCATGGCGGCTCGCAAGGTTTTTCGCACCGGCCATGGGAGGTTTCGCTGCATGGCAGGGATTTTGTCACGCTGACACTGCATGATCCCGACGGCACGATGGGCTTTCCCGGGGCGCTCGACGTGACCTGCACCTACAGGTTGAAAATCCCCGGCACGCTCAGCGTCGAGATGACCGCCACCTGCGAGGAGCCGACGCTGTGCAACCTCACGCAGCATTCCTATTTCAACCTGGATGACGGCGGCGCTGGCGATATCCTCGACCACCGGCTGATGCTGAACGGCGGCGCGTATCTTCCGGTCGATGGCGACCTGATCCCGACCGGCGTCGTGAAGCCGGTCGATGGCACGCCGTTCGATTTCCGCCAGGCGCGGCCGCTGCGCATGGAGAGCGAGGGCAAGCAGCTCGCCTACGACCAGAATTTCTGCCTTGCCTCGACGCGTGGGCCGCTCAAGCTGGCATCATGGGCGCAAGGCGCAAATTCCGGCGTCGAGATGGAGCTCTGGACCACCGAGCCGGGCGTTCAGCTCTATACCGGCCAGTATCTGGCGCCACCTTCGCCGGGGCTCGAAGGACGTCGTTACAAGGCTTTTTCGGGCTTTTGCCTGGAGCCGCAGGTCTGGCCGGACGCGCCGAACCGGCCGTATTTCCCGCAGGCCACGCTATGGCCGGGCCAGATCTACCACCATGTCACGGAATACCGGTTCCGACTGCCTGGCGCCTGACACGGAAGTCGGGTGGTACCGGTCCTTGCTGCGCTACCTCCGGTTCGGACAGGATCGTGCGCAAGTTCAAAGGCCGTCGTTTGCGTTCCGATTGGACGGGCGACGCTCTCGGATCGGAACCCAATCACTGTCAGCGATCGAGTTCGGACCCTTCTCGAACATCTGAAGCCGATGGCCGGGACGAGGCAAGTTGACCCGAAAGCGACCTTCGTAGGTCGGGCCGGAACGTCTGCAAAAGGGACAATCAATTTGTAGCACCCGATGGCAACAACCACTTAGCGCCCAATTTTGTTGAGAACTCGGCAAGCGCGAGCGCTCTAGCCATCAACTAACCCGCGCAGGGATATGGCAAATCCAGGTAGAAGCCTAATCAACGACGAGACGAGTGCGCTGTATGACCAGCCAAGATATCTACGCTCGCGGAAAGGACTGTCGGCGTTGACGGGATTGGCGTAAACTACTCGCTTGGGGTGTCATCCATGCACCGTATCATCACAGTGGCTTTTGTGGCGCTCGCGGTCGCGCTTAACTGTCCTGCGCAGGCGGAGGTGCTGATCGGGGTCGCAGGCCCGATGACCGGAAAGCTTGAGTGGACTGGCACGCAATTGAAGCGCGGCGCAGAGGTAGCTGTGGCCGACATCAATGCAGCGGACGGCGTTCTAGGCCAACAGGTGCGGCTCATCACGGTCGACGACTTCTGCGATCCCGAGCAAGCAGTGGCTGCTGCCCAAAAGCTGGTGGCTGACGGTGTAGTGTTCGTCGTCGGACACTACTGCTCTGGAGCCTCGATCCCAGCTTCGAAGGTGTACGAGGCGGCGGGAATTCTGCAGATTTCGCCATCCTCGACCAATCCGATGTTGACCGAGCAAGGTCGCGCCAACGTTTTCCGCGTCTGCAGTCGCGACGATGCGCAGGGCTTCGAGGCCGGCAACTACTTGGCCGATCATTGGAGCGACAAGAAGATCGCGATCCTTCACGACAACACGACCTATGGGAAGGGTCTCGCCGATGAGACAAGAAAGCAGTTGAACAAGCGGGGCGTGACCGAAACAATCTATGATGGCTACGCTCCCGGGAAAGACGACTACTCGGCCGAGATCAGTAGGCTACAGGGGGCGGATATCGCCGTGCTTTATATGGGAGGGTATCATACCGAGGCTGCGCTTATGGTCCGTGCGGCGCGCGACCGGGGCTACTCGCTTCAGCTGATCTCGGGTGACGATACGGCGACCGAAGCGTTTGGGCTCATTGCCGGCCCTGCCGCCGAGGGCACGCTCTTCACCTTTGTCCCCGACCCACGTCGAAATGCCGAAGCGGCGCAAGTCGTCGAACGATTCCGTGCCGAGAACTTCGAACCCGATTCCTGGACGCTGCATAGTTACGGTGCCGCCCAGACTTGGGCGCAGGCGGTCGAGAAGGCAGGCTCATTAGAACTCCAAGCCGTGATTGCGTCGCTGCGGAGCAATCAATTTGATACTGTGCTGGGCCGTATGGACTTTGATGACAAGGGCGACCTCACTGTTCAGAGTTGGGTATGGTATGTTTGGAAGGGCGGCGAATACGTGCCGTTGGAGTAACGGACCACCGAGCTGGCGGATCGCATTGAGCCAATCTGTGCAGATCTTATTGGCCGCGCCAGCTGAATCAACGCGTCGCCGCGATGCTTAAGCGTCTCGGCATACGCGGCCGCCTGTTGCTCGCTTTTTTCGGTATCAGCACCTTCGCGGTGCTCGCGACAGCAGCCGCTCTTTATGCCTTTCTCGAGGTGGGGGAGGTTCTCGACCGCATCACCAAGGACCGAGTGCCATCGGCGCTCGCATCCCTCCAGCTGTCGCGGCAGGCCGAGCGGGTCGCCGCCACTGCGCCCGCCGTACTTGCTTCGACCAGCAAGGCTCAGCACAACGAGGTGTCGGCTGCGATCGCGGCCGAGATGACGCGCCTAGAGGAACTGCTTGCCGCTCTCAAAGGCGCCAAGCCTGGCACGGCGGTGGTGGCTGAGATCGAGGCTGCGGTGCTTGGTCTGCGCCGCAATCTTAATGCCCTCGATGACCTTGTCGCCGCCCGCCTCTCCGTGGTGGCGCACAAAGAGGAACTGTTACGCCGCCTATCGGCTACGACAAATGCAAGCCAGCGCCTTGTAGCGCCCGGTATGCTCGTGATGAATTCCAAACTCCAGCAATGGCGGGCGGTCACAGCCGGCACGTCGCTTGCATCGGACCGAGGCACGGAGGCGACGGCCGACCTGGTTCAAGCGATCGCGGCCTACATCCCGCAGCAGAAGGCGCAGCAGGAGATCTCGGCGGTCAATGACGCGCTGGTCAACACGGCGGACGCGCCTACGCCAGGCGATCTGGCGTTGATCATGTTTCCGCTGCGCCGGTCGTTCGCCGTTCTAGATACGATTTCCGACGAGATCGACGAGAGGCTGCGAACCCGTTTCCAGCAGCGGGTCAACGAGTTCAAGGCATTGATCGACGGTGGAAACAGCATCCCGAAGACGCGGCAGGACGAGTTCGCCGTCCTTGCGCAGGGCGAAAAGCTTCTGGCCGAAAACCATCAGCTGTCGCGCAGTCTTACCGCTGCCGTCGATCGCCTGGTCGCCGCGGCAGACCGCGAGATCGCGGCGTCCGGTCTCGAAGCCGCGGTCGTCCAGCGCTACGGGACCGGAGTTGTCCTTGGCTCCGCCGTTCTCAGCCTCTTGAGTTCCGTTCTGTTTGTGTGGCTCTATGTCGACCGTAGCCTCCTCGCGCGGCTGGGAGGGTTGAGCCAAAGCATGCTCGCGATCGCCGGCGGCGATCTTCGTGCGCCATTGCCTGCCGCGGGCCACGACGAAATCGGCCGCATGGCCGAGGCGCTCAGGCTCTTCCGGGATACCGCAGTCGAGGTGGAGGAGAAGAACCTGCGCGAGGTCGCCGAAGCGCGTCAGCGGCTCATTGATGCCATCGAAAGCATCTCCGAGGGATTCGCTCTCTACGACGCGGAGGACCGGCTCGCCCTTAGCAATAGCCGCTACCGCGAACTGCTCTACAGCGACCTTGCGATCGAACTGACGCCCGGCACGGCCTTCGAGTACATCATCCGCCGATCCGCTGAGCGCGGCTATATCAGGGATGCTGAGGGACGGTTAGAGGAATGGGTCGCCGAGCGCCTCTCCCGGCACCGCAACCCTGGCGAACCGTGGCTGCAGCGGCGAGGCGACGGGCGATGGATTATGATTAGCGAGCGGCGGATCACCGGCGGCGGCACAGTCGCGGTCTACTCGGACATCACCGAGCTGAAGCAACGGGAGGAGAACCTCGCCGAGAAATCCGCGGCTCTCGAGGCGCTTTCCAGCAAGCTGGCGAAGTACCTGGCGCCGCAGGTCTACAACTCGATATTCACTGGCCGTCAGGACGTCAGGATCGCCAGCCAGCGGAAGAAGCTGACGATATGCTTCTCCGATATCGCCGGCTTTACCGAGACCACTGACAAAATGGAGTCCGAAGTTCTCACCCAGCTCCTCAATCACTATCTGACGGAAATGTCGAAAATTGCTTCGGATCACGGCGCGACGATCGACAAGTATGTCGGCGACGCGATCCTGATGTTTTTCGGCGATCCGGAGACTCGCGGCGTCAAGGAGGACGCGTTCGCCTGCGTGCAGATGGCTCTCGCCATGCAGAAGCGGATGAGCGAACTTGCCGAAATCTGGCGCGACATTGGAATTGAAACGCCGCTGCGCTGCCGCATCGGCATCCACACCGACTACTGCACTGTCGGCAACTTCGGCAGCGAGGACCGGATGGATTACACGATAATCGGCGGCGCTGTGAATCTCGCCTCACGTCTCGAGCAGGAGGCGCAGCCAGGGACGGTGCTCATTTCTTATGAGACGTTTGCGCAAGTGAGGGACATGATCGACTGCGACGAACTGGGGCACATCCACGTCAAGGGGATCGCCTATCCGGTCGCCACCTATCGCGTCATCGATCTGAAGGCCAATCTTGTCGCTGCCCATCGCTCCGTTCGAACCGAACTGCCGCATCTCAGACTAGAAGCTGAGCCCGAGCTGATGTCTGCTGACGAGCGTGACCAAGCCGCCACTGCGCTTCGAGACGCGCTCGATCAACTTTGTCACAAGCCTAGGTAGTAGGGCCCGTACCTGAATTCTCCAGCGCTCACCTCGTCGACCAGCCCACAGCCAGGCATGCCTGTCGGCCACGTGTTCTTTGGGATCGAGACACGACGGCACAATGGGCTTTCCCAGGGCGCTCGACGTGACCTGCACCTATAGGTTGAAAATTCCCGGCA
>NZ_RZSX01000349.1:0-6225 GCF_004023105.1 Mesorhizobium sp. M5C.F.Ca.IN.020.32.2.1
GTAGACAGCTGCAACCGCCTCCAACAAGAGCGTCGCGGCGGCAGAACGCTCTGGGTAAAGGGCTACGATATGGCTTCCGTAGTTTGGATGGACATAGCTGTTGAGCGCGGCACGCGCCCTTTCGAGACGGGGCAATGCCTTTGCTGTCGGATTGAAAGAGGGCCAACCCCCACCCTCGATGATCGTGTTCGTCGACAGTCTTGCAAGCGAGGCCCAAGCAAACGACACAAATTGCTTCAGTCGATCCTGATCTTCTTTTCGCGTTGATTCCGCCAGGATTGCGAGCCTGTTCGCATCTATGTCCAGGGCATGGAGGCGCATCGCCTCCTCACACAAAGTCCGTAACACCAGCGCAGCGAACAAGAGGTCACCGGTGGCCGAAGCGTCTAGAAAGGCACGCTCTAGAAGCAGCCAGCGAGGCCACGCCGCGGCCCGGAGAGCGGGACTCACAATCTCATGGATGCGTGGGATGCGATCTGGTCGTAGCGCAGGGTCCCGGGGCGGCTCCCCGTCCGCCCATGCTTGCAACGCACGCACGGCGATGGCGAGGATTTCCTCGTCGCGGTCGGAGACCGACCACACCGGCATTCTGTGGTTTCCCGTCCTTCGTCGCCGCAAGGCTGCGTCAGCCCCTGCCAGCAACTCGGGTATCCCCTCGATTGACGCCCACAAATCGCGCCACGTCGGAAATACCAGCGGATGCGAGATGCGTGCCATGAGCCTCAGGGAGCGGAGAAAGAAACGAGGAATTTTGCGCAAAACCGCCTGAAGGCGTCAACGCGATTTCGAGGGGCGGCATAGATTCTGATGCTCGTCCTCATCGCTTGTGGCTGCTCAGGATCATACCCAGGCCGTCCACCGTACTGCGCAATACGTGCAACGGCTTAGGATCGGTGGTCGCAGCCGATCTCCTGACGCGGCCTCAATCGCACCGCGCTTTTTTCCATATCCGCGCCGCCGGGCGCGGTATAGTTCTAGTCGTGGAGGGCGAGGGCATGGGTTCGGGTTTTGAAGACGAGTTTCGTCCGGTCGATGACATACTCCGTTCCGGCCACCGGACGAGGGGCGTGGATGCTTTCACGCTGACGTACCTCAGGGCCGAACGTCAAATCCGGAAGATTTTCACGCACCTCATCTTCCAATCGGAAGCCTTCGATCACAAAAATAGCCAGCAGTTGCGTCAAGCGCTCCACGATGCGCCAGACCTTTCTTTCAAGAAGCTGACCGACGGCATTCAACGTCTCGCCAATGTCACTGTCGCCGAGTTGGTAGGCGCCGAATACGATCGGCTCTTCAAGGTGCTGCAGAAGGCCAAGCGGTATCGGGACAAACTTTTTCATGGGCAGTTGCCCGACCAGTATGTGAGCACCGAGGAATTCATCCAGATCGAGCGAGACATAAGGACTTGGTGCGAGCTTCTCGCAGCAGGCGCGCTGAAGCACATTGGTTACGATGGAATCCTCGATTCTCATCGCAAGCTCAAACGACCTGAGATTGTGAAACGCGTGACTGAGCTGGTCCCGAACCTGAAGGCCTACGAAGAGTTTCTCAAAAAGCTGCGCTGATGAAGGCAGCGACGTTCGTTCACCACGTATTCGGTATCTGTGATCAGTGGAAATCCCGCGTCTTCACCTTGATCTCGCTGATGTGGCTGTAGGGATCGACGAGGTTGCGGCCGCGAAACGGTTTCAGCGGCAGCCCGCGCGGGTCGGGGGTCGGCGAACCGTGATGGAATTCGTCGCCACGGCCGTGCGGCAGCGGAAAGGCTGTGTCGCGTTGACCGACGCTCGCCAGCTCCGCCGACAGGTCAGTCAGGTGCCGCGCGACGAGATGGACAACTTCGCCCTCGCGCTGAACTCGCCCGCGCACCGCGATCATGCTGGCCGAAAGAATGGTCCGGCGATTGGCCTCGAACACTTTTGGCCAGACGACGAGATTGGCGATCCCGGTCTCGTCCTCGAGCGTGATGAACATCACGCCCTTGGCGCTGCCCGGGCGCTGCCTGACCAGCACGATCCCCGCCGCCTCGAGCCAGCCGCCGTCGCGGATGTCCATCGCCTCGGCGCACGAGACGATGCGACGCCGGCGAAGATCGTCGCGCAGGAAGCTCACAGGGTGGTTGCGCAGCGACAGCCCGACGTGACCGCAGTCCTCCACCACTTCGGCGCCGGCCGTCATCGTCCGAAGCACCACGGCGGGCTCCACGATCTCCGGCACGGCGTCGTGCTCGCGAGCCGTGGCGGCGAAGAGCGGCAAGGGCTCGTCGCGCAGCGCTTTGATCGCCCACAGCGCCTCGCGCCGGGCAAGACCGAGCGACGGCCGGAAGGCGTCGGCCTCCGCGAGTTGGACGAGCGTGGTCTGGGGCACCCCGGCGCGCCGCCACAGATCGTCCACCGAAGCGAAGGGCTGATCGGCGCGCGACGCGATAATGCTCCCCGCATGGACATTGGCGAGGCCGCGGACCATGCGCAGACCTAGCCGGACGGCGAAGCGGCTTTCGTCTCCGGTTGACTCCAGGGCGCAGTCCCAGCGTGAGGCGTTGACGCATGGCGGCCGCACCTCGACGCCATGAGCAATCGCGTCCCGCACAATCTGCGCGGGAGCGTAGAAGCCCATGGGCTGGCTGTTCAGGAGGGCGCAGCAGAAGACGTCGGGATGCCAGCATTTGAGCCATGCACTGGCGTAGGCGATCAGCGCGAAAGACGCGGCATGGCTTTCCGGGAAGCCGTAGCTGCCGAAGCCCTCGAGCTGGCTGAAGGTCTTTTCCGCGAACGGCCGGTCGTAGCCGCGATCGACCATGCCCTCGATCAGCTTGGTCTTGAAGGCGGAGACGCCGCCCGTGTGCTTGAACGTCGCCATCGACTTGCGCAGCATGTCGGCCTCGCCGGGCGTGAAGCCCGCGCATTCGATGGCGACGCGCATGGCCTGTTCCTGGAAGAGTGGCACGCCGAGCGTCTTGCCCAGGACCCTCTCGAGTTCCGGCTTCGGGTAATGCACCGGCTCGAGACCCTCGCGGCGACGCAGATAGGGATGCACCATGTCGCCCTGGATCGGTCCTGGGCGCACGATCGCGACCTGGACGACGAGGTCGTAGTAGGTCCGCGGCTTGAGACGCGGCAGCATCGACATCTGGGCGCGGGATTCGATCTGGAAGGTGCCAAGCGTGTCGGCCTTGCGGATCATCGCATAGGTACGCGGATCTTCGGCCGGGATGGTGGCGAGATCGAGCTTGATGTCCTTGTGCTCGGCCAGCAGATCGAGGCCCTTCTTCATGCAGGTCAGCATGCCGAGGGCCAGGACGTCGACCTTCATGAATTTGAGCGCGTCGATGTCGTCCTTGTCCCACTCGATGACTTGCCGATCCACCATGGCGGCCGGCTCGATGGGAACGAGGTCATCCAACCGATCGTGGGTCAACACAAACCCGCCCGGGTGCTGGCTCAGATGGCGCGGAGCGCCCATGAGCTGACGCGCCAGATCGAGGGCGAGACGCAGACGCCTGTCGGACAGGTTGAGATTGAGCTCGGCAAGATGCCGATCGGCGACACCTTCTTCCGACCACCCCCACACCTGGCCCGACAGTGTGCGGATGAGGTCTTCGGGCAGGCCGAGCGCCTTGCCGACATCACGCAACGCCCCCTTGGTGCGATAGCGAATGACTGTCGAGCAGAGCGCCGCATGATCGCGGCCGTAGGTGTCGAACACCCACTGCATAACGATCTCGCGTCGCTCGTGCTCGAAGTCGACGTCGATGTCGGGCGGCTCGCGCCGTTCCTCCGATACGAACCGCTCGAACAGCAGATCATTGCGGCCCGGATCGATCGAGGTGATGCCGAGGACGAAGCAGACGGCGCTGTTGGCCGCCGAGCCGCGACCCTGGCAGAGGATGTCGCGCGAGCGCGCGAACCTGACGATGCTGTTGACCGTCAGGAAGTACGGCGCATAGCCGAGCTTTTGGATCAGCTGTAGTTCGTGATCGAGCGTGGCCCGCACGCTGTCGGGCAGCCCGTCAGGATAGCGTTGGGCAGCGCCGTCCCAAGTGAGCTTCTCCAACGTTTGCTGCGGCGTGAGTGCGGGATCGTCGCGCTCTTCCGGATATTGGTAGGCGAGTTCGTCCAGGCTGAAGCGGCATCGCGCGACAATCCCGAGCGTGCGCGCGAGGGCCTCGGGATAGCGGCCGAAGAGCCGGTGCATCTCTTCCGGCGGCTTGAGGCAGCGATCCGCATGGCGCTCGCGGCGATCGCCGAGCTCATCGATCGTGACGTTGTGACGAATGCAGGTGACGACGTCCTGCAGGATGCGCCGGCCGGATTCGTGGAACAGAACATCATTGGTCACGACGGTCGGCACGTGCATTTTCGCGCCGATGTTCGACAGATTGTGGAGCCGAAGCTGATCATTCGGCCGGCGCCGCAACGTGAGGGCCATGTAGGCGCGGTCACCGAAGCCTTCGCGCAGCCGGCGCAGGCGCATTCCGCACGTTTCATCGGCGGCGTCCGGGACGAGGACGGTAATGAGACCTTCGCCATAAGCCAGCAGGTCAACCCATTCGAGATGACACTTGCCCTTGCCGGCGCGTCCCTTGCCGAGGGTGAGAAGTCTGCAGAGCCGCGCATAGGCGGCCCGATCCGTCGGGTAGACGAGGACCGACATCCCATCGGCGAGATCGAGCCGGCAGCCGACGACCAGGCGCACGCCCGTGGTCTTGGCGGCCTCGTGAGCGCGGACGATGCCGGCGAGGCTGTTGCGGTCGACGACGGCGAGCGCCTCGATCCCGAGCAGCGCCGCCTGCGCGAACAGTTCCTCGGCGGAAGACGCGCCGCGCAGGAAGCTGAAATGCGAGGTGACCTGCAGTTCGGCGTAGCGAGGGCTGGTCATCCGAAGACTCCGTGGATGAACCAGCGCTGCGAGCCGGTGGCTTCGTCCTCGCCGTCACCGGCGCGGTAGAGCCAGTAGCGTTCGCCCGCTTCGTCTTCGATCCGGAAATAGTCCCTGATTGCAATGAGTTCAGCGTCGCGCTTCCACCATTCCCCGAAGACCCGCTCGGGTCCGTCGGCGCGCCGAATGCGTCGGCGAACGCCGCGCCAGGTGAAAGAGACTGGCGGATGGTCCGGCAGCAGGGCGATGGTCTCGACCGGCTCAGGGGTCAGCAAGAGCCGTGCCGGGCGTGGCCAGGCATCGGGCCAGCTCGCGCCGATGTCGGGGGCGAGCGCCGCCACACGGATCACCGACCGCTCCGGAACATCGCTCGCCACCGGCGCGGCGCGATAGATGGCGCGCTCGCCGACGCGGTTGGCCAGGGTGTCGATGAGATCGGAGATGTCGGGCTCGGTTGTCTCGAGCGGCGATGTCACCATCTGGCGGGGTTCCAGCGGTTCGGCAACCGTGGCGCAGAGCGTCAGCATCTCGATCCCGAAGCCGGGATCAATGGTTTCGATCTTGTCGCAGAGCAGCCGGCTGAGCCGCTTCGCATCGCGTACGGGCTTGGCCATGCCGACTCGGATAGCCTGGCCGCGACTGTCGACGCGCTGACAGATGAGGTCGAGACGCCGCGCGCCCTGACCCTTCTGCTCGAGTTGGACGCAAATTGCGTCGACGAGCTTGCCGATGTAGCGGGCGATGGTCTCGGCCGCAGAAATCGGCTCGGCGAAGGCGCGGCGCACCTCGGTCAATTCGGCCGGCCGGATCGGCTCGATCGGCTCGGCTGCGCGGCCGAGCGCCTGGTCGAGGCGCCGGCCCAATGCGGGCCCGAAGCGCAGCGCCAGAGGCGCGCGCGGCTGCGCGATGAGGTCGCCGATCCGCTCGAAACCGAGCACACGCAGTGCCGCCGGCATGCCGGGCGGGAGCCGCAGCGCCTCGACCGGTAGTGCCGCAATCGGGGAGGGGTCGTGGCCGGGTGCGGCGATCATCGCCGAAGCGGAGGCGAAGCGGGCAAGCGCATGCGCCACACCCCAGGTATCGGCGACGGCCGCGCGTGCGGCGAGGCCCGACATCGCGAGCCGGCCGACCAGGCCATCGAGCATGGCCGCCTCGCCGCCATGCAGATGATCGGCGCCGGTCGTGTCGATGACGATCCCGTCCGGTGGATCGGCGGCAACGATCGGGGCGACGCGCTGGAGGATCCATATCGCCAGGCGTTCCAGCGCTTCGGCGTCGGCCGCGGGATCGGCGTCGCGGATCTCGAGGCCGGCGACGAGCGCTTGGGCCTTGGCCGCGGGCATGCCG